>CANOFI010000151.1 GCA_947565255.1 uncultured Lachnospiraceae bacterium | reverse complement strand
AATCCTGCGTTTAATGATCCTTATGCAATGCTTAGTGTAATGGCAACTGGACAAAGGAGTTTTATCCGAGAACGTTTATTTTCGGGGCCAAAGCATCTGCCGGATACCACCGTGCAAAATTGACGATTAAGCTGATTAATGCGGTGGCGGACGTCGTGAACAATGACAAGTCCATCAATAACAAGCTGAAGGTTGTATTTATTGAGAATTACCGTGTCTCCAATGCGGAGATGATTTTTGCGGCAGCAGATGTCAGCGAGCAGATTTCGACGGCAAGTAAAGAGGCATCTGGAACCGGTAACATGAAGTTTATGCTGAACGGCGCACTGACAATCGGAACGATGGACGGCGCGAATGTGGAGATTGTGGAAGAGGTTGGCGACGCAAACGCATTTATTTTCGGAATGAGCTCGGACGAGGTCATCAATTATGAGCAGAACGGCGGTTATAATCCGATGGATATTTTCAACAGCGACCAGGAAATCCGTCAGGTTCTGATGCAGTTAATCAATGGCTTTTATTCAAATGATACGGAGCTGTTCCGCGATCTTTATAATTCTCTTTTGAATACACAGAGCAGTGACCGGGCCGACACGTATTTTGTCCTGAAAGATTTCCGTTCTTATGCGGAAGCACATAAGAAGGTAGAAGAGGCATACAGAGACCAGGCAGGCTGGGCAAAGAGTGCAATCCTGAACACAGCGTGCTGCGGCAAATTTACTTCCGACAGAACGATCCAGCAATATGTAGATGAAATCTGGAAGTTAGATAAAGTAGTAATTGGAGAATAAGGAAAACGAAAAGGGGCTGTCAGGGTGACAGCCCTGTTTTTCGAATATGACTGAAAAAAATGGCAATGATAAAATTTGCAGAATGCGAAGGAAAGGAGAAAACAACATGGCTTTTGACTGTAAAAAGGTAACAGAAGAAGTGATTGCATGGATTCGGGATTTTTTTGAAAAAAATGGAAAAGGCTGCAATGCAATTGTCGGAATCAGCGGAGGAAAGGATTCGAGTGTGGTTGCTGCTCTGTGCGTAAAGGCGCTTGGAAAAGACCGGGTAATCGGTGTTTTAATGCCGAACGGGACGCAGAGCGATATCAGTGCGTCGCGCCGTCTGGTGGAGCATCTGGGAATTTCGAATGTGGAAGTGAATATAAAGGATTCCTTTGACGGGATGGTAAATGGGATTGAAAAGGGAGATTTTCATGCAGTACAGGGGGGATATCAGCTGGATAAGTTTGCTTTTTCCGAACAGTCCCGTGTCAATCTGCCGCCGAGGCTCCGTATGGCGGCACTGTACGCTGTTGGACAAAGCTGCAATGGGCGTGTGGCAAATACATGCAATTTAAGTGAGGACTGGGTAGGGTATGCAACCCGTTATGGAGATGCGGCGGGAGATTTCAGTCCGTTGTCAAAGCTGACCGTGACCGAGGTGAAGGCCATCGGACATGAGTTGGGGCTTCCGAAGGAGCTTGTGGAGAAGGTGCCGACAGACGGTCTGTGCGGGAAAACCGATGAGGATAACCTGGGATTTACGTATGCTGCGCTGGATGCTTATATTCGAACAGGCGTTTGCAAGGATGAGAGTACGAAACAGCTTATTGATAAAAAGCACGAACAAAATCTTTTTAAACTGCAGCTGATGCCGAGTTTTGATTATCAGCCTTAAGAAGAGGCAGGATACAATACGAAGGAGAAGAAAATGGAAGAGAAGGTACTGGGCAAAGAACCAAAAGAACAACCGATGGAAGTGCAGATGCAGGAGCTGATGCTGCACGGCAGACCCTTTATGCGCCTGATGAATCAGTACCAGTGTGCGATTATGGAGGTGGAGACCAAGTTAAAGGTGCTGGATTCAGAATTTTCCATGGAATATGACAGGAATCCGTTTGAGTCCATAAAATCCCGTCTCAAATCTCCGGTCAGCATTGTGCGCAAATTAGAGTCAAAGGGGCTGGAAGTCAGTGTTGCCAATGTGGAAAAATATTTGTATGACATTGCGGGTGTGCGTGTTATCTGTTCTTTTGTGGAAGATATTTACAGACTGATGGATTTGCTTTTGAAGCAGAATGACGTGAGATTGGTGAGAAAAAAGGATTATATCGGGCGGCCGAAAAAGAATGGATACCGGAGCCTGCATTTGATACTGGAGGTGCCGATTTTTCAGGCAGCGGGAATAAAGCTGGTGAAAGTGGAAGTACAGTTTCGTACGATTGCAATGGATTTCTGGGCAAGTCTGGACCATAAGCTCCGCTATAAAAAACATATTGAGCATTCGGATGAAATTGTAAGGGAATTAAAAGAATGTGCGGAAGTGATTGCCGGTCTGGATTCGCGCATGCAGCAGATTCGGAACCGAATCGATAACCAAAGTCAGGAAAAATGATAAGAAAAATCCGGCTTTTGGAAATACCTGATGATTTTTGAATGATACAGAATGGTTTTGACTTGTTTTCGGACACAAACCATTCTGTTTTTTTGGATAATTTTTGAAATTCTGTATCATTAATCGAATAAAGGCTGTTTTCTGGTCTGGTTGGTCAATGTCCCATGCTTTTAAAGTATAGAAAGCTATGCAATATATGTATTTGCTATTTTAAAAATTATGATATAAAATGAATTATAATAGAAACGAACGATATGACTGGAGGTATTTGAGATGAACAAGATAAAAAAAATAACAGGCGTGATATTTGTTGTTTTGCTTTGTTTTTCATTTTTCTTTCCTGGTGTCGGGATGTATGGAACTGCCGAAAATGAGGTCTTATATGGAGATGTGGATGGAAACAGAAAGATTGATTTGGCAGATGCCCGCAGAGTGCTGCGTGTTGCCCTGAACATTGAAGCAATTGCAGGGATGTCGGTTCAGGCGGCGGATGTTAATGGCGATACCAAAATAGACTTAAAAGATACATCGCTTATATTAAAACGTGCACTCAATCTGATGGGTGTATTTCCGGTTGAAGTGGAAAGTAAACCAGGAGGCGAAGAGACGAAGCCGGGAGAAACCAGAATTCTGGTTGCATATTTTTCCTGCACAGGGACAACGAAAACTCTGGCACAATCGGCAGCAGAATATTTGCACGCAGATTTATATGAGATTGTGCCGGAGGGTCCTTATACAGCTGAAGATCTGGCATATTATACGGACTGCCGGGCTGACCGGGAACAGAAGGATGAGAATGCCCGGCCCGCCATTAATGGAAGCGTGGTGGATATGGATGCCTATGACATTGTATTTCTGGGATATCCTATCTGGCATGGGCAGGCGCCGAGAATTCTCAGTACATTTTTGGAGAGTTACGATTTTTCAGGAAAAACAATCGTACCGTTTTGTACATCCCAAAGCAGCGGTATTGGTTCGAGTGATACGAATCTTCATCCATTGGCCGGCGGTGCGGACTGGATGTCCGGCAGACGGTTTGCCCAGGGAACTTCGCCGGATATTCTTGCAGAATGGATTGACAGTTTAAATTTACCCGATACAGAGCCTTTGCCTGAGGAGCGCATTGCTTTTGATTTTGAAAAAAAGACGGTAATGCTGAACAGCGGCTATGAAATGCCGATTAATGGAATCGGAACCTACAGTCTGCTGGGCGATACCTGTGTCAGTTTTGTATCCGAGGCATTAAATCAGGGAGTCAGGCTGATTGACACGGCATATATGTACCACAATGAGGCGGAGGTTGGGAGGGCGGTCAGAGAATCCGGCATCCCCAGAGAAGAGATCTTTGTGACGACAAAATTATATCCCAACCAGTTTCAAGATGCGGAAAATGCGATAGATGAAGCGCTGGAAAAACTGGATATCGAATACATTGACCTCATGCTTCTGCACCATCCGGGAGACTATGATGTCGAGGCATACCATGCGATGGAACAGGCGGTTAAGGATGGAAAAATCCGTTCAATCGGGCTGTCAAACTGGTATATCGAGGAGCTGGAAGAGTTTTTGCCGCAGGTTACGGTTACGCCGGCGCTGGTTCAGAATGAAATCCATCCTTATTATCAGGAGAGTGAGGTTGTGGACTATATTCATAGCCTTGGCATTGTCGTGCAGGGGTGGTATCCGCTCGGAGGCAGAGGGCATACGGCGGAGCTGCTCGGCGATGCTGTTATCAGTGAGATTGCAAAAGCACACGGCGTATCATCAGCACAGGTCATTTTGCGCTGGAATCTGCAAAACGGCGTCGTGGTCATTCCCGGTTCGAGCAATCCGGAGCATATTCAGGAAAATACACAACTGTACCATTTTGAGCTGAGCAATGGGGAAATGGAGAGGATAAAGGCTTTGAACCGTGACGAGAAGCATGACTGGTATTGAAAAAGAAAGCGATTGATTTGATATAGTAAAAAAAAGAAAATTTAAGGAGCAAATTAGTGTGAAAAATTAGTTTTTCATTGCTATTTGTTCCTGAGTGAAACGAAAGGAATGCGTGATTAGTATGAACATGAATTTTAACTTTAACAACCCGACAAATTTAATTTTTGGAGCAGGCAGACTGGAGGAGCTTGGCAGTGAAATCCGTGCAAAACGAGACAGCGGAAGGCTTGGTAAGAAAGCACTCCTTTTAATTTCCAGCGGCACTTCCGTTAAGAAATACGGGACGCTGGAGCGTGTGGAAAAGCAGTTAAAAGACGCGGGGCTGGAATATGCAGTCTGTGCCAATATTCATGAAAATCCTTCAAAAGAAGTTGTTATGGAGGCGGCTGCATTTGCCAGAGAAAAAGGCTGTGATTTTATCGTTGCCCTGGGCGGGGGAGCCGTACTGGATTCTTCCGTGGCAGTAGCGGCGATGGCAACCAATCCGGGTGACCTTTGGGATTATGTAAATGGAGGAACCGGCAAAGCGAAGCCGCTTGTTCATCCGGCATTACCGATTGTAACGATTGCGACAAGTTCGGGAACCGGATCTGAAATCAACTGCTGGGGTGTGATTTCCAATCATCAGACAAACGAAAAGATTGGATTTGGGGACCCGTCTATTGTTCCGGTGCTTTCTATCGTGGACCCGGAACTGATGAAAACAGTTCCGCCTGAGTACACGGCTTACCAGGGCTTCGATGCGCTGTTTCACAATACCGAGGTTATGATTTCCAAAGGAATCAATATACTGAGTGAGACCATTGCTCTTTCTGCAATTGCATGCATTGCGAAGTACCTGCCCCGTGCGGTTAAGGATGGAACGGACCTGGAGGCACGTGAACGGGTGGCATATGGCAGTACGATTGCCGGAATTACGATGTAGCTTACCAATACGACAGCACAGCATTCGATGGAACATGCGATGAGTGCATATCACCATAACCTGCCGCATGGCGCCGGACTGATTATGATATCGAAGGCGTTTGCGGAATTTTTCATTGAGCGGCATGCATGTGATGAGCAGTTTATCAAGATGGCAAAGGTGATGGGAATCCCGGAGGCTGACAAGCCGAAAGATTTTATTACCGCGCTTGAAAAATTGAAAAAGGACTGCGGTGTGGATGATTTGAAAATGAGTGATTATGGATTTCAGCCGGAGGAATCTATGACACTGGCCGTCAATGCAAGAGAAACGATGGGCGGTCTGTTCCTTTCTAATCCTTGTGAAATGTCGGATGAGGAGTGCGCCGGTATATTTGATAAATCCTATCGGTAGGGTAAAATATGGTAAAATAGGCCAGGTAAAAATTGTTTTGTACGGCCGCCCGGAACACATAAAGGCAAAAAGTACAGGATATTGCGGGAATTCCAATAGACCACTCTTTTCTGAAATATAAAAATGAACTTACAGAATATGGTTATAAAGTTGGAAAAATATCTATGAAGGAGCAGACGGTTATGTTTGAGAAGACTGGCTGACAGACAGGACATCCGGACTGTTGCAGAGGAACATACACGGGTTGTCGCGAAAGGAATTTGCGATACAACATATAGTATACAATATCTGGTAATTTAAACTATATATTGTGTTCCGGTGTTGCTTCGCGACAACCCCATTTGTGTGGTGATATATTATATATTGTACTAATATTGCACAACAGAACTTTTGCACCAGT
>CANOFI010000150.1 GCA_947565255.1 uncultured Lachnospiraceae bacterium | reverse complement strand
ACTGATCCGCTCTGCCTATATAATACCGATAAAAGTTCTCATCCAGATAATACATTGTCCTGACATAAGGAAGCGGACAAAATGCAAACAGATTGTCCACATAGAACGTATGTTCCGGCAGACGCAGACCACAGTCCTTTAACAGCTGTGTCCGGTAAATCAGGGAATGCATAAGAAAATATTTTCCGGCACGCATATGTCCCATCTCACTCCAGCCAAATACCTTTTCCTGCGGCAGGGCGCCGTAGCGCATCACTTTTTTATGGTGGCTGCCCTCTTTGTCATAGACATAATTCGATATCAGCATATCAACCATAGCGCCGTCCCGCACCAGGCCGCCAAGCTTTTCCAGAATCACGGCGTAGGAACTTTCACTGACCCAGTCATCGCTGTCCACTACTTTAAAATAAAGTCCCCTGGCCGCAGCAAGTCCTGCGTTGACTGCCGCGCCATGCCCTCCGTTCTCCTGATGAATCACGGTAACGGTGTCGGGATATTTTTGCGCGTACAAGTCTGCAATTTCGCCTGTCTGGTCCGTAGAACCGTCATCCACGATAAGGATTTCCACTTCATCCCCGCCCACTAACAGTGATTCAATGCACTTGTCCATATACTGTTCCGAATTATAGCACGGAACTGCTATTGATAACAGCTTCACCCCGTCATTCCTCCATTATTTTAAAAATCCATCTATAATCTGTGCCTCGGCTTCCTGTTTTGTAAGACCAAGCGTCATCAGTTTAGTCAACTGTTCGCCGGCAATCTTTCCAATTGCGGCTTCATGAATTAAGCTTGCGTCCACATGGTTGGCAAGAATCTGCGGAATCGCCTTCACGCAGGCTTCGTCCATAATAATTGCATCGCATTCTGTCCGGCCTGCACATCTTGCATTTCCGTTTATCTTTGACAGAAAAATCTGTTCCGACTGATTTGTTGCCACAGAACGGGATACGACATGCGCACTGCTGCCTTCCCCATCCAAATCCACCTCAAACTCTGTCTGTGCTGTCTGGCTGTCATGTGTCATAATTTTTTCTTTTACCACAATGGACGCGTCTTTTCCAAGCTTTGCCCTTGTCACGCGTTTTGTGGAATCGACCCCTTTTATCTGCACGGAATCCATCTCAAAATAGCCGTTTTCATCAATTTCAATGACAGTGACCGGATTTAAAACGCGCTCGCCAGTTCCTTCTCCGGTACCGTAATGTTTCTCCACATATCTGACTTTGGCATTTTTGCCGACATAAAATGTATGCACACCGTCATGCTGCGACTTTTGATCTCCGCCGTTGTGAATCCCGCAGCCGGCAATAATGGTCACATCCGCATTTTCTCCGATGTGAAAATCGTTATAAACGACCTCCTCCAGACCGCTCTGGCTTAACACAACCGGTATATGCACGCTTTCATTTTTTGTATCCGGCCGGATAAAAATATCGATTCCGCTTTTGTCTTCTTTTGTCACAATATCTATATTTGCAGTCGTATTCCGCTCTTCGCTCTTTCCATTGACACGGATATTATAAGCTCCCGCGGGAATCTCATGAAGCCCCGCTACTTCCTCTAACATTTGTTTCTGAATGCCATCCATATTATTCCTCTCCTTTATAAAACTTACAGCTGCCCGCAGTCGTGCTGAATAATTCCGGCAGAATTTCTTCTTTTTTTCCTGATGCACGGACGCTTCCGTCGGCGATTACAATGATGCGGTCCGCAATATTTAAAATACGCTCCTGATGAGAAATAATGACAATTGAGCCGTTGATTTCATCGTGCATTTTTTCAAATACCTGTATTAAATTTTTAAAGCTCCACAAATCAATCCCGGCCTCCGGCTCATCAAAAATGGATAGTCTTGTCCCTCTGGCCAGTATCATGGCAATCTCAATGCGCTTCAGTTCCCCGCCGGAAAGGCTGGCATTAATCTCCCGGTTTACATAATCTTTTGCACACAGTCCGACCTCCACCAGGTATTCGCAGGCAGAAGCAGCACTGAGCTGCTTTCCCGCCGCCATGGAAATCAAATCCTTCACCGTCAGCCCTTTAAAGCGGACCGGCTGCTGGAAGGCAAAGCTGATGCCTTTGTTGGCACGCTCCGTAATGCCGCACTGTGTGATATCCTCTCCATCTAAAAGAATCTGACCCGAAATCGGCTTTTCAATCCCGGCAATAATTTTTGCAAGCGTAGATTTGCCGCCGCCGTTTGGCCCGGTTATGACAACCATCTCTTTTTCCTCAACCGTCAGGCTGACATCTTTTATAATTTCTTTCCCTGCACCATTCTCCTCTACCTGAAAAGAAACATTTTTTAATTCAAGCATCTTTCTACCTCCGAATATCTGCGGGTATCACACGCCGCAGAGAATATTCCATACTATACAATAGCGCAGTTAACATAAAGTTTTTAACACGCGCCAGAGCGTGTCAGAAAAATGCTTTCCGTACAGATGACAGGAATGAATTTTCGGACACACGCTAGCCCGACGGCCTTCCACTGGTACCGTCGAGCTATTCAAATAATTTCAGATAATTATATCAAATATTTCTTACGGAGTCAATGGATATTCCGGCGGAGTTTTTTTGCATATTGTATATTTTATTCATACCGGAGCGCATCAATCGGCGACATTTTAGCAGCGCGGTTTGCAGGATAATACCCAAATATAACACCAATCAATATGGAAAAGAAGAGCGAAATCAAAATTGCGGCAACAGAAGGCTGAATGGTAATCGTCAGCACATCCATATATTCCCCTGCAAAGTCAGCCCCGAAAACAGTGACAAGTTTCCCAATCATAAAGCCATTGAAAACGCCAATGAGCACTCCGATAAGGCCTCCAATCAGACAGATAACAATCGCTTCTGTCAAAAACTGTATGCGGATGCTTCCGTTTTTTGCGCCAAGCGCCTTGCGGATTCCGATTTCCTTTGTGCGCTCGATGATGCTTACCAGCATGATATTCATAACACCAATCCCGCCGACAACGAGAGAAATGGCGGCAATTACAGCAATTGCAACGGTTACGACATCCAACACCTTTGAAATCGTGCCAAGCTCAGACGCCATATCATAGCTTTCAAACATCCAGTCCTCATTGCTGCTGTATAAATCATTGAAAAATTCACTGGTCTGCACAGAAAGCTGCGTGGCGTCTGCACCCTGGGCAGCAACAATCTGAATCGATTCATAACCGCCGACCGAATTGTTTATTTTTTTGGCGGCCGTAACCGGTATAAACATCTGTGTGGAGCGGTCTTTTTCGGCAGTTCTGCTGTCCATATTTCCAAACTTGACAGCCTCATACTGATATACGCCGACAATAACACCATGAAACGTATTCCCCTCTGCCTGGTCAACCATAATTTCCTGTCCAAGTGGATTTACATCCTGGTCCTTAAAATAATATTTTACGAACAAATCAGAGACCACGCAGGCATTTTTCACCTCAGTGCAGTCGCGGTCCGTAATGTTGCGCCCGCTGAGTATATTTATTTTATTAGACTGCAGATAGCCGTCAGAAATGCCCATGATATCCACATTGGCATAATTCTCTCCATTTATGGTTCTGCCGGTCCCCACGTATTCGGAAATAATAACCTGGGAAATCTCGTCCTTAAACGCTTCTTTGTACTGGTCAATCATTTCCTGGGATATCAAATCATCCTCCTCCAGTTCAGGGTAAATCCATGTCTCATAATCCTCGTCATTTTCCGGAAAAACGGCCTCAAGCCAGCCGTAAATCCGATTTGCACCGCCTAAGTCATTCATGGTATTGGCAATCGTAAGCTTCAGAGAATTTCCGATTGTGGTAATGGTAATAACCGAACTGATGCCGATAATGATGCCAAGCATTGTCAAAAAGGAGCGAAGCTTGTTGATGCGGATATTGCCGACCGACAGCCGGATACATTCCAAAAATCCCATACTTACACCCCTCCCTGCGTATCATGTTCAATGGAGCCGTCGCAGAGCGTAATAATGCGTTCTGTTTCCTTTGCAAGCTCCGGACTGTGTGTGATCAGTATAATCGTTTTCTTTTTTTCCTCATGCAGCTTGTGGAATAAATCCATAACCATATGCCCGGTTTTGGAATCCAGTGCGCCGGTCGGCTCATCTGCAAGAATGATGGCAGGATTATTGCTCATAGCCCTTGCAATGGCAACACGCTGGTTCTGTCCGCCGGACAGCTCATTCGGTTTATGGCTCATGCGGTCCTTCATGCCGACGGTCTCCAACAGGGCCTCCGCCCTTTCCCGTCGTTCCCTGCGGCCGATTCCGGCATACATCATCGGAATCTCCACATTTTTCAGCGCACTGGTACGCGGTATCAGATAAAAATTCTGAAAAACAAATCCGATACGGCGGTTTCTGATATTGCTCAGCTGGACGTCGCGCATATTGGCGATGTCCATTCCTTCCAGAAAATAGCTTCCGCTTGTCGGACGGTCAAGCGCGCCGATAATATTCATCAGCGTGCTCTTTCCGGAACCGGATTCCCCGACAATCGAAACAAACTGTCCCTCGTTTACCTGCAGGCTGATTTCATTTAAAATCTGCAGCTCGTTCGGCTGTCCGATATAGTACCGTTTTACAATCTGTTTCATGTCAATCATCATGTCTGATGCTGGTGGAGTCTTCTCTTGCACTGCCGTTTTTTTCATATGCCCACCACCTAATCCACAATGACGGATTCTGTGTCCGAACCCCCGGAAGAATTCCCTTCCGAATCCAGAATCTCGGCATTTGTTATGACTTCGCCCTCTGTTACCGAATCAGGGTACATGACAACAAGCATGCCCTCTTCGAGTTTATCCGAAGAAATTTCCGTATAATAATCACCCTGTTCACCCGGAGTAACCGATACTTTTCTCGTTTTATACGTACCTTCATCGTTATAATAATCAGCAGCTAATACATAACTTTTCCCATCTTCATCTGTTAAAATACTGTCGTAGGCAACACTCAGCGCCTCCTTTTTTTCAGTAAGGACAATTTCTGCCTTTGCATTCATGCCGAGCAAAAGGCTGGTCTCACCCTCAATCAGGATTTCGGCCGAATAGGAAGCGGATGAACCGGCCCCCTCCATATTGGACATACCCCCATTTGTATTATCCGAAGAACTGCCTGCAAAGTTAATTACCTTGCTTACGGTCCCCTTCATCTCTGCATCCTGCAGGGCGTTCGCCTTAATGTTGGCACTCATGCCGCTCTTTACATTTAACACCTCGGTTTCCGAAAGGCTGACGGTGAGCTTTAAATTTTTGTTGTCCTCTATCACCATCAGATCGCCGGTCGTTACAATTGAGCCGACGGATATATTCAGGGAAGTAATAATCCCCGACTGCGGAGCAGCGATGGTCACCTGCTCCAGCTGCCGGTATAAATCTGCAAGTGTGGAGGCTGCCTCATTGTTGTCGGCATTTCCAATCGACTGTGTATCAATCGTGTCCTGTGCGGACTGAATCTGCCCGTTTGTCGTGCGGACTGCGGAATTGTAAGCATTCTGTGCCTCCGTCAGCGCCTGCTTTGCCGCGTCAGCCGCGCTTTGCGCCTCTGCCTGGTTTTGCTGCGCCAGCGCAAGCTCCTCCTGCTCCGCGCCGTTTGCGACAAGCGTCTCACAGGCTTTCTGCGCCGTACTGTACATCTGGTTAGCCGCATCTAACTTTGTCTGTGCCTCACTGACCGCCTGACTGGCCGAAGCCAGTGTTTCTGTTTGCTCCGCGCGGGCATTGGCAAGCGCACGCTCGTTAATCTCTTTTTGTTTCGCTTTTAATATATCCTGGTCGGACAGCTGCTTTTCCAGCTCATCAATCTTTTTGCGCAGTTCGCTGTCATCCATGACAAGAAGAGGGGTTCCGGCCTCTACATAATCCCCGAGCTGTACATATAATTCCTTTACCTTCCCCGTCAGCTCTGTTGTAATTGCAACCCGGCTCTGGCTTGCAATCGTACCGCTTGCGTAGATAACGGAAGATAAATCGCGTTTCTCAACCATCTGCAGGGGGAGACGGAAGAACTGCCGCAAATTCAGGAGTTTGCAGCGCTGTCA
>CANOFI010000149.1 GCA_947565255.1 uncultured Lachnospiraceae bacterium | reverse complement strand
AAATCTGATTCCGTCAAAACAGCACCTGGATGAGCATGAATCGATTGATGTACAGGCCTACACGGTAGAGGAACTGTGCGAAAAAATATATGCCGGAACGATACAGGACGGAAAAACCATTTCCTCTGTTCTGGCATACAAGGATAAATATTGCAGGCAAACCGAAATAAGGGCCTAAACAGCACCTTGATAAGATGCTATTGATATTTGTTTTTGATTCAATTACGTTCAGAGGGTAACAGGAATAAACGGCTTGTTTTTTTCATAGGATTGTCTAAAGGGGGATGGTTTTATGGAAACAAGCCGTATTTTAATGGGAGAGGAGACATCTGGATATAAAAGAAAAATAGGTCTGTTTGTAACAGTTGGATTTTTTATCGGCATCATACTGGCAAATACAGTTGGAAAAAAGGCCTTGCTTGAGCTTGGTATTTATGGGGATTATTTTCTTTTGCAGATTGAAAGCGTAAAAATAGACAGCAACGCGATGTTCTGGTATATATTTGAAAAGCGGCTGTTTTTTTTTCTTGCGGTCGTTCTGGCCGGCCTGACGAGATTTGGCGTGACAGCGGTTTATCTGATTGCCGCGTGGATTGGAAATGGGTTCGGAATGCTCCTGTCAGCGGCGGTGATGCAGCAGGGAATGAAGGGGATTGCAATCTGTATCGCCGGAATGCTTCCGCAGTATCTTTTTTACATACCGGCGGGCCTGCTGCTGCTGGTGAGGGCCTGCTGGATGTCTGAGCACAGAGTCGTTAAGTTTCATGGGAAGATGCAGGGGGTTCGGGCTTTGATTTCGCGCTATATTGTACTTGCTGCAGCTGCCTTTGTCATTTTTTTTATCGGTATTTTGTTAGAGAGTCTGTTAAACCCGGCGTTTTTACAAAAAATTTATAAAATTTTTAACAATATGTAGTAGAGTGGGGGATATAATACTCCGATATGTTGTTATTTGACCGGAAAGTGGGGGATAACATAAAAATTTCTCATTGATTTTCTTGAAAAAAATAGGTATAATGTATCATAACGGCAGATGAGCAGCAGATAAAACTGTTGTAGTAACAGGATGACCAATGAGGATGTATTTATGAGCTTTGATATTGACTTATTTTTGGATTATATGCAGGAAACAAAAAAGCTGAGTGAGAATACGAGGGTATCTTATCAGCGTGATTTAAATAAGTTGAACGGGTATTTGGAAGAAAAGGGAATCCAGAAGCCGGCGGACATTACTGTTACGCATTTAGAGAGTTATGTGCTCTACTTAGAACAACAGGGATTTGCGGCTGCAAGTATTTCAAGGATGCTTGCTTCCATGAAGGCCTATTTTCGGTATCTGCTTCGCAGCAAGATTATTTCGGTGGACTGTGCGGAACAGATTAAAGCTCCGAAGATTCATAAAAAGGAGAAGGAGCAGCTTTCGGCAGAGGAAGTATTTCTTCTGTTAGACCAGCCTTCGAGGGATACGGATAAAGGAATCCGGGACCGAGCCATGATGGAGCTTTTGTATGCTTCCGGAATCCGGGTGTCCGACCTGATTGCCCTTAAGGTGGAGGATTTGAATTTGAAGCTGGGATGTGTAACCTGCAGGCAGAAGACAATTTCGTTTGGCAGGGAGACACAGGTTGTCCTGGCAAAGTATATTTCCGGTGTCAGAGAACATTTTATAAAGGATTCCGATACGGGGCTTTTGTTTTTAAACTGTTCCGGCGGAAGCATGAGCCGCCAGGGCTTCTGGAAGCTTATGAAGTCGTATGCCAGAGCGGCAGGAATTGAAAAAGAGATAACATCGAATATGATAAGGAAAATATAGAGCTGTCGCACTTGTGCGGCAGTTCGTTTTCACTTGGCGGTGTTGGCCAGAAGGTGTTTGTATCAAAACCGGCGGCACAGGAAAGCAGGAGGTACGGGCAGTGTGAGTGCAGGCGGTTTCTTTTTATGGTAAACAGAGAAAAACAGGCAGGTATACCCACAGGGCACACCATAATGCATACCCTTCGGGTGGGTAATTAAGGTACAAATGGAGGAAATGGTATGGAGGATAAGAACGGATATATTGTGGACGGCTTTCTGTTTGGAACGCAGAAAGAGGCACAGCGTGCTGAAAAAGAGCTGCAGGGCATCCAGTTTTTACAGAAAAATAACAATATGAAGGATGTAAAGGTTTTGCTTCAGGTGTACCATAAAGTATTGGAGCAGGGATTGTTTTCAACGCCGGTAGGCCTGAATTATTTAAAAAGAATGCAGAGTGAGCTTCGGGCAAAAGGCATGGGGGACGACCTGCTGCCGATTCCGGTTGCAGGCGATGGGATGGACAAAAAAAATCCCATCAGCCTGAAAAAAACAATGATGGAATTAAACGATGTGGGGGACAGGTATAAGAAAAAATTCCGAGTGTCGCTGCTTGTCATTGCGATTTTGTCGGGATGTCTTCTTTTTATGGTTGGTGTTGCGGCGACAACCAATAATCCGCATATTTTAAACTATGAGGAGAAAATTATTACAAAATACGAGAAATGGGAACAGGAATTAGAGCAGAGGGAGCAGAGCCTGAACAAAAATAATAAATGACAGTGTGTTGTTTCACATATTTATCATAAATAGTTGTTATACTAAGCATAGGATGGAAGAAAAATCCAGCGTATTAGAAAGGCGTGAATGATATGGATAAGGTGAAAATACTTGTTGTAGACGACGAGAGTCGGATGAGAAAGCTTGTAAAGGATTTCCTTGTGAAAAAAGATTTTATTGTCATAGAAGCCGAAGACGGCATGGAAGCGTTAGACATTTTTTTTGACAATAAGGACATTTCCCTTGTAATTTTAGATGTGATGATGCCGAAGATGGATGGCTGGCAGGTGTGCCGGGAGATTCGCAATTTTTCAAAGGTGCCGATTATTATGCTGACGGCCAAAGCCGATGAAAGAAGTGAACTGCAGGGCTTTGAGGTCGGGGTGGATGAGTATATTTCGAAGCCGTTCAGTCCTAAGATTCTTGTGGCGCGGGTGGAGGCACTGCTGCGCCGGTCCAATATGCTTGCGAAGGACCAGGTGCTGTCGGTGGGAGGCATAGAAATTAACAAGGCGGCCCATATTGTTACGGTTGGAGATAAGACAATTGAACTGAGTTATAAGGAATTTGAACTGATTGTTTATTTTGTTGAGAATCAGGGCATTGCGCTTTCCAGAGAAAAAATTTTGAACAATGTCTGGAATTATGATTATTTCGGCGATGCACGGACGATTGATACTCATGTCAAAAAGCTAAGAAGCAAGCTGGGAGAAAAAGGAAAATATATTAAAACAATTTGGGGAATGGGGTACAAGTTTGAGGTAGAAGAATGAAGCATTCGATCAGACGGCAGATATCAGTCGTATTTATCGTCTTATTTGCGGCAACCATGGCGGTATGCCTGATTATTAATACGTTATTTCTGGAAGAGTATTACAAATCGAATAAGCGCAAGCTTTTACAGAATCTGTATGGATATCTGGAGGATGCGGCTGAGAGCGGTACGATGGAGACGGTCTATTTTTTGAGAAAGATCAGCAGTTTGTGTGAAAAGGGGAATGTGAAATTATTTATTATGAATTCCAGCCATGAAATTATTTATGCTTCCATGGGGGATTCGAAAACATTTCAAAGTCTTTTTTTTGATTATCTGATTAAAAATGCAGGCAGTGAAAAGACCATCCGGGAGAGCTACGATGCGGTCAATAATGCGGAATATATGGATATGTGGGGGAATCTCGACAATAACTATTATTTTCTGATGCGTACGGCGGTGGAGAGTATCCGGGAAAGTGTTGTAATTTCGAACCGTTTTCTGGCGTATATTGGATGTACGGCAATTTTTTTAAGCTTCTGGGTTATTTCGCTGACGACCAGAAAGCTGACAAAGCCGCTGCGCGAGCTTGTGCATATTTCCGAGCGGATGGCGCGGCTGGATTTTGAGGCAAAATACAATGTAACCGGACAGAATGAGATTGATTTACTGGGGGTTCGCATGAATCTGATGTCGGAGTCTCTGGAAAGGACCATTTCTGAATTAAAATCAGCAAACAATGAATTGCAGAAGGATATAGAAAAGAAAGAGGAAATGGACGTGATGCGCCAGGAATTTGTGTCCAATGTGTCCCATGAACTGAAAACGCCGATTGCGTTGATACAGGGGTATGCGGAGGGGCTGAAGGAGTGCGTGCAGGAGGATGAGGAGAGCAGAGACTTTTATTGCGACGTGATTATGGATGAAGCGTATAAGATGAATCAGCTTGTAAAAAGTCTTCTCACACTCAACCAGTTAGAGTTCGGTAACGAGGTAGTTTCCTTTGAACGGTTTAATCTGACGGCTCTCATACAGAATATTTTAAATTCGACAAAAATACTGGCAGGCAACCAGCAGGTTGAAGTGGTATTTGATGACAGCAGGGATATTTTTGCATGGGCGGATGAGTTTAAAATCGAAGAAGTTGTGACAAATTATGTCAGCAACGCATTTCATTATGTTTCCGGCGAAAACCGAATCGAAATTACGATGGAGGAAAAAGGGGACGCGGTGCGGGTGTCTGTATTTAATACGGGCATGCAGATTCCGCCGGAGGAGTTAGAAAAGGTATGGATTAAGTTTTATAAAGTGGATAAAGCGAGAACGAGGGAATATGGCGGGAGCGGAATCGGCCTGTCGATTGTTAAGGCAATTATGGATTCCCATAATCGTCCATGCGGTGTGAAAAACTGCGAAAATGGAGTGGTGTTCTGGTTTGAGGTGGAGAAGGCGAAAATGATAGAATAGGTATTGCACAATTTCATAAAAAATGTTACAATTAGTATATTGGAATGTAAAACAGTGACATTTTCAGACAGTCAAATACCTCGCGGCATTCGTCAAATATCCATGCAGGCATGGCTATTTTCCTAAGTGCCCTGTGGGTGCATTGCTCGCGGGAATAAACTGAAAAAAGAACAGCTGAATTAGGAGAGAATCTGATATGCGAAAGTCAATTTGGAAAATAGGATGCATTTGTATAGGCGCATTATTTATGACCGGATGTGCCGAAATTCCGAAGCTTACGGAACAGGAGCAGGAAGTGATTGCCGATTATGCGGCGGGGGTGCTGTTAAGGTATGATGAGGGATATAATGCGCAGTATGAAAAAGACGCCATGCTAGAAGCGAAGGCACAGGCAAAGGAAAAGATGGAAAAAAATAAAAACCAGAAGACGGAGCAGCCTGAGAAATCGGCGGCTGCGAAGGAGGAAAAGAAGCCGAGCAAAAAACCGGAAGTGTCAATGCTTCCAAGCGAGACACCTGCGCCGGCAGAGCCTTCCATGGAGGTGCCGACCCCTGTGCCGGATAATCCGCAGATGGATGCCAAAATGACGCCTTATGATATGGGCAGGCATTTTGGTATTGAAGGAGTAGAAGTAAATTATATTGGATTTGAGGCACTGGACCATTACCCGGTGGTGCCGGACGAACAGCTGGCATTTACGATGGATGCCGCACAGGGAACAAAGCTTGTCGTGTTGAAGTTTGAGCTTGTGAACAGGGCACAGGAAGCCAGAGCCTGCAATATTGTCGGCCAGAACATTAAATTCCAGCTGAGGTTTAACGATGCGGATTTTGTAGGGGTACAAAAGACACTGCTGGTCGATGATTTCGCTTCGCTGAACTGTATTTTGCAGCCGGGCGAGACAAAACAGGTTGTCGTTATCAGCCAGGTTGCAGCGGGATATGAGACAACAATAAACAGTGTGGATTTAATTGCCAGAATCGGCGGAGAAAATATATTGATGAAGCTGCAGTAGCAGATGACACAGGGATACGGCCTGAAAGGAATGCAATGCTCCGGAGTGGAAATTCATCCTTGTCGTCTGTATGTCGTATATCGCGTGATACCTGCGCGCTGACCGGGCTGCGTGGAAAAAAGAATGAAAAAAATGTAAAAAAATATATATTTTTCTGATTATTTATGATATAATATCAATAGATATTATATCAGCGCCGAGCGAAGCGAGTGTGCATCAGGAGGAACAAAGTTCCGACATACCATG
>CANOFI010000148.1 GCA_947565255.1 uncultured Lachnospiraceae bacterium | reverse complement strand
CAGATGCTTTCTGCTCTTTATACAGTTCTTTTCTTCTCTCCTGACTGCGTCAAACTATCCAAAACTTAATTTTCGCTGTATTAGTTTATCATTCTTTTGTGTTTTCTGTGTGAACATATCCAGATTCTGCATAGAAAAGGGACGGCTACAGCTTGTTGTATTCATACTATATATAGTATATTTAATACTTTCTATACTATATATAACATGAATACTACTCTGCAACCGTCCTTCTGTCTCACAATTTCACAAGCAAACCAATACTTCTTTCTGTTTTTGTTTTGGTTTTTCTTTGACACCCTCGTTCTCTACACACAACTGTCAATCACATGACTCATATTGTAATATCCAGCCGGCTTTCCAGCCAGAAATTTGGCAGCCTGAATCGCGCCTTTGCCAAACACGGCTTTAGAATACGCGGTATGCTTAAATTCAATGACTTCATCCGCGCCTGCAAAAATCACCTCGTGCTCACCGACAATCGTTCCACCGCGCACAGCGCTGATACCGATTTCACTCTTTTCTCTTCGTTTCTTTTCCTGACTTCTGTCGTAGACATAATGGTAATCGCTGTCCAGCGCCTCCCGAATGGAGTCCGCTAAAGCAAGAGCCGTACCGCTCGGCGCATCCAGCTTTTTGTTGTGATGCCGTTCTACAATTTCCATATCAAATCCTGCCGGAGCAAATACCTGGGCGGCCTTCTGCAGCAGGTTCAGCAATGTGTTAATCCCCAGCGACATGTTGGCGGATTTTAAAACCGCAACTTTTTTGCTCGCCTCCTCTACCTTAAGCAGCTGTTCCTCGGAAAGTCCCGTTGTACAAAGAACCACCGGAACCTGCCTGCTTACACAGTAAGAAAGCAGTGCATCTATTCCCTTTACAGAAGCAAAATCAATAATGACATCTGCTTTTACGGTGCATTCCTCCAGGCTTTCAAACACCGGATAGTCATATTTTTGCGCGGTATTCAAATCGATGCCGGCAACGATTCTTGCCTGCGCATCGTCTGTCATCAAATCGGAAATCATCCGGCCCATCATGCCGTTACATCCGTGCATTATTACTTTAATCATCTATGTTCTCCTCTCACCGGTCAACAAAACAGGTTTTTTTGAACAGACGGAAAACCCGTCTATTCTGCCACCTGAATCCCGAATTTTATCATTTCCCTTTTTAAATTTTGTGCGTGTGCCTCCTCCATCTCGGACAATGGCATGCGAAGCGGCCCGGCCTGCATGCCCATAAGATTCAGCGCCTTTTTCACTGGAATCGGATTCACCTCGCAAAACAGCTCGTCAATCAGCGGCAATGCCTTTAACTGCAGCTGGCAGCTTCCTTTTACATCCCCGTCTAAAAATTTTGCCACAATCTCATGCGTCTCCTTTGGTGCGATATTCGATAATACGGAGATTACCCCAATACCGCCCAGCGATAAAATCGGAACAATCTGGTCGTCATTTCCAGAATACATATCAATCTGCCCGTCTGCTAACTGCATCACCTTCGCCGCCTGGGAAATATTACCGGACGCCTCTTTGATGGCCACGATATTGTCTACATTTTTTGCCAGATACGCTGCTGTCTCAGGCAGAATATTACAGCCGGTTCTGCTGGGTACATTGTACATCACAAGAGGAATATCAACTGAATTTGCAATTGCCGTATAATGCGCCTTTAACCCATTCTGCGTCGCCTTGTTGTAATACGGCGTCACAACTAAAACGCCGTCGGCTCCGTCCTTCTGCGCCTGCTTTGTCAGGGAAATTGCCGTCTCGGTACAATTCGACCCGGTTCCTGCAATGACCGGAATCCTCTTATTGGTACGCACAATCGCCGTGCGGATACACTCGGAGTGTTCCTCCTCCGTCAGCGTGGAGGACTCCCCTGTCGTACCGCAGATAATAATGCTGTCCGTTTTGTTCTCGACCTGATAATCGATCATCTTTTCCAGCTGCTCATAATTCACTTCTCCGTTTTCCTTCATCGGCGTGACAATCGCAACGCCTGCTCCCTTAAAAATTGCCATTTTCCCATCTCCTTTATAGTATTTGATACCCTTTTGACACCCGAATCCTGTCGGACAAAAAAAGAAGCAACCTGCATTGCTTCCTAAAATTGTATGTCCTGCGACATCCTGAAATCTTAGATAGCACTCCATCTTATCCGCTTCTGTGCGGACACTTGTAAGACGACAGTCATATGATTGTTCACCATATGCCCAAGAGACAAAACACAGGTTCTTTGTCCCTTTCGGCGCAGTCCCCTTTCCATTCTCTTCCTCTAAGCCTGTACTTATCTGAAAATATACTTTTGAACAGCGCAACCTCTATCTTAAATGATATATAATTGCTTTCAATATATCATTATTATATGCAATTGTCAACAATTGTTACTTTACTTTTTCTATTTTTGACACAAAAGATGCAAGCTCAACCAGCCTGTCCGTCACACAGCGTCCGGTCAGAATCAATTCTGTCGATTCCCACATGCTTTCTGTCAGGGCAAGCAGATCCGCTTCCTCAATCACTCCGCTGTCTAACAGGCCAAGCACTTCATCGAGAACCAGAACATCCGCTTCCTTCGTCGTCAGCACCTTCCTGGCAAACTGCATACCGTTCTGGATGCTGCTGACAGCTTCTTTTTTCTTTTCTTCAGGCAAATCTTCGTAAAAAAGCTCTTCTTTTTCAAATGTAAACCACTTGAGATTCGGCTCTAATCCCTGAATGAAAGCGCTCTGTCCGATGTTTTTCCCTTTCATAAACTGGATTACGATCACTGATTTCCCCTGTATTACAGCTTTTACGGCTTGTCCAATCGCTGCTGAGGTTTTCCCCATGCCTTCTCCATAAAAGATGCTGATTGTTCCACTTTCCATGTCTGACTCCATATTATTTTGTCCTGCCGGAATCGGTTCTGCCACGACGATATGCTGTGCATGCACGTCCCAGCACGCCCCTGAACAGGAAAAAATTAACATTTACGAATTCAGTATAGCATATTATGCATTACTTTGCAAGTCTTTTTGAATCTGGGCCGGCAGACGCAGGCACCCGGTTACTGCGCATACCTTGTACGTGTTCCGGCACAAAACCTGGAAGATTATAAAAAACAGGAACCATCTGTTTTCAGACAGTTCCTGATCTTTATTCTTTTGCTGTATTTTTCCAGGCTGTATGATTAATCTGCAGGATATTCCTTTGTGAAAATCATCTCGCCGTTCGCATCTATGTACTCGATAACAACAGTCGGATTGTCTACGGAAACAACCGTCTTCATAAGCTTTGCAGTCTGTACAAATGTGCTCTCTTTCTTCGCTGCTTCACTTTCCAGTGTCTCTGCCATGCCATCCTGTTTTACAAGAGTGTCATATTTGTAAGAATAGATCAGCTTGTTTCCTTCGCCTCTCATATCAATGCTCATTCCCTGACCTTCTAATGAGGCCTTCAAAGTTTCCATCTCAGACTGTACTTGTTCGGATGCAACATATTCGTCCATTGTCTCAAACTTTCCGGAAGTGCTGCTGTCATCCGCATCATTATCGTCTGTATCATTGTTTGTTTTTCTGTCATCTGCAGTTGTCTTTTTGTCATCTTTATCCTTGCTGTCTGCAGAGCAGGCTCCCAAAGACAATGCCATCGCCAGAACAAGTGTACATGCTGCTAATTTTAAAACCTTTTTTCTCATCTCTTTCATTTACCTCCTAAATTTGAATTACAAACAGTATTTTACTACAATATTTTACAAATGTCAACTACATAAGCAAGAAAAAACAAAGTTGCATTCTTCACAAGTTTTCCCGCAAAAATGCACAAATATCCGCAGTTCAATATTGACGGAAAACATGATTCTATGTTATCCTACTAACAGTATAATTAATATAATAAGAAGGAAGGACGGCAGCCACCATGAATGATTTAAAGAGCAGCTACAACACCGCACAGGCAGTCATTGATAATCTGAACCGCGTCATAATCGGAAAAAAGAAACAGGTATTTTTAGCAGTCGCTGCTCTTCTGGCGGATGGGCACATTTTGCTGGAGGATATGCCGGGCAGCGGGAAAACCATGCTCGCAAAATCCATTGCGAAATCTATTGACGGAGCTTTTCGCCGGATACAGTTTACCCCGGACCTTCTGCCGGCCGATCTCACAGGCATTAATTACTTTAATGCAAAAACCTCCGAATTTGAATTTATGCCCGGACCGGTCTTTACCAATATCCTCCTTGCAGATGAAATTAACCGTGCCACCCCGAAGACGCAGGCAGGCCTTCTGGAATGTATGGAGGAGCGGCAGGTCACAGTGGATGGCTCCACCTTTGCACTGCAATCCCCGTTTCTCGTCATTGCCACCCAGAACCCCATTGAGGCGCAGGGTGTATTTCCGCTGCCGGAGGCGCAGCTTGACCGTTTTCTAATCCGGCTGTCACTGGGATACGCCGACTTTGAATCCGCTGTCTCTATTTTAAAAACACATGACTCTGACAGTCCTCTTGACTTTCTGCAGCCTGTTGCATCTGTCGATGAAATAAACGCCGCACAAACATTTACGGCATCCCTCCCGGTTCACGAAGATATTCTCTGCTACATTGCCCGGCTGATGCAGGCTACCCGTGAATTAAACGGTGTTCTTTTCGGTGTCAGCCAGCGCGCAGGCCTTGCCCTTCTCCGGTTTTCAAAGGCATGTGCGGTTTTGCAGGGAAGGGACTATGTCATACCGGATGATATCAAAT
Organism: uncultured Lachnospiraceae bacterium; assembly: GCA_947565255.1. Classification (GTDB taxonomy): domain Bacteria; phylum Bacillota; class Clostridia; order Lachnospirales; family Lachnospiraceae; genus JAAVZI01. The sequence continues at coordinate 1,361 of CANOFI010000148.1, read as the reverse complement.
CAGGAGCCGTTTTCGTCTTTGCACACCGCCTTGTTCTGAACAGCAGCGAGCGCATCCATCCGCATGCCGCTGAGAAAAAAATAGAAGAATTGTTGGAAAGCATTCCGGTTCCAACGGAATTCAGGGTATACCCAAAGGGCACACCATAATGCATGCCCTTCGGGCTGTAAAAATAAGGTATAAAACCAGGGAGGACTTGCCGTGGATCGTTTCTTTTATTATTTATTTCATGTATTTGATTTTATACTTTTTCTTCTGCCGAAGCTGATTCCGCTTTTTCTTGCATGTTTCCTGTACCTGTGGGGAAAATATTACACTTTAAAACACATTTCCTATAAACGTTTTTTTACAGCGGAAGGTGTGTTTGAAGGGGAGGATACGGAGCTGGTGGAGGAAGTGACAAACCACTCTCTTTTAGCGTTATTTCGCACGGACATTGAATCTCTTTTTCCGGAAAGCCTTTCTTTTTACGGGCTTTTGCACGAATCTGGTTCCGGCATTCACACTTTTTTGAGCCGCTTTACCATTATGCCTTTCACAACTTTGCGGCGCACACACAAAGTTCATTGTAAGAAACGGGGGACATACCAGTTAGAAACCGCACAGATTATTTTTTTAAAAAAAGTCTTTGTTCTTCCAAGCAGGGCAATGCTTTATGTTTATCCAAAACAGCTTCCCGTTTCTGTAGCACAGAGACTGGATTATGATCTTGCCAGCGCCGATGCATCGCCCCTTCCGCTGTTTGCCGACGTTTTTTCCTTTTCCGGCATACGCGGCTACCAGCCGGGAGATTCTTTTCACAGCATTAATTTCAAGGCGACTGCACGGCACTGCGGTGATATTTATGTAAACCAAACAGATTATTTTACGGGGCGGCGGCAGATGATTTATCTGAATTTTGAGACAAACCCGGCCTACTCCACCCAGCAATACCGGCAGTATATGGAAGCTGCCCTTTCCTACTGTGCGTATCTGCTTGACCGGGCGGTAACTGCAGGCTATGAAATCGGATTCGCGGCAAACTGTAAGCTGTTTCACGGAAAAAAATATTTGCGCTATCCGCTGTCCTCTTTCCAGAAAGCAGATGCCTGCAGAGAAATTTTAAAGCAGATGGCCGACGTGCAAATCAGCCGCGGACAATCCATTTCATCCCTGATTTCCATGGATCTTGCGGAGCATGTGCACCATACACACATTTTACTTTTTACGCTGACCATGGAGGAGCGCACAGAAGACGCGCTCCGACGGCTGGAAGCCTGTGATAACCAGACTCAGATTGTCTGGCTTTCCAAATTGTAATACGAACCTCAAACTTTGTATTTGGTTTAACACCTTGTGTTGGCACCTCAAACACTCCTTCT
>CANOFI010000147.1 GCA_947565255.1 uncultured Lachnospiraceae bacterium | reverse complement strand
GAGTTATTTCAGAAGGCAAAGCAGATTGAGCTGGCCTGTTATGATAATCCCGAATTTTATAATGATTTTATCTGGTCGGTCAACCAGTCCGATGAAAAGGCGCTGGCCGTTCTCAATTCTGCCGGAGGATTTCTGCACCAGATGACGCAGATTGCCAGCGTGTTCGGAATTATGCTCAGCATCCACTGGGGAGGCGTTGTCATAGCGGTGCTGTCAGCAGCGTTATCCTTTTTCCTCAAAATCAGGATGAACCGGCAGGAATATGCTTTGTCCCAGGAGCAGAACCCTTTGCAGCGCAAACGGGATTATACAAGCCGGGTGCTGTATATGTCCGATTATGCCAAAGAGATTCGTCTGAGCAATGTCAAACAGAAGCTGATTCAGAATTTTACCGAGACCAACGAAACGCTTGTGGAGCGGATTCGTTTTTTTGGAAAGAAAACTGCACGGCTGAGCCTGCTGGACCGAATCGGGGCCAATTACATACTGATTTACGGCTATGTTCTTTACCTGACTTATCTGGTGCTTGTAAAAAAGGCGCTTTCCTACGGAGATTTTATCGGGTTGTACAACGGCGTCAGAAACTTAAGCGACAACATTTTAGACTTTGGCGATTCGATGTCACAGTTTCAAAAGCACAGCCTGTATATTGAAAAATTCCGTGTATTTCTGAATTACAGCCCGCAGATGAGCGACGGGGAGCTTCCGGTGCCAAAAGGGGACGCAGAGCTTGTACTGACTTTGAAAAATGTTTCCTTTCAATATGAAAATGCAAAACAGCCAACCCTCCAGAATATAAACCTGGTCATTCATCCGCGGGAAAAGCTGGCGCTTGTCGGCTATAACGGAGCCGGAAAGACGACGCTGGTAAAGCTGCTGATGCGTCTGTATGACCCGACAGAGGGAACTATTGAGCTGAATGGCGTCGATATCCGCCGCTATGCGCTTGCAGAGTACCGGAATTATTTTGGTGTTGTCTTTCAGGATTTTAAGCTGTTTGCGGCTACGATTGCGGAAAATGTCATAATGGACCGGATGTCGAAGGAGGCGGAAGCCGAGGTGCTCCGTGCCCTGGAAAAAAGTGATTTTTCAGGGCGGCTGGTTTCCATGGAGGACGGCATTGATACAGACCTTACAAGAGAATTTTCCAAAAAGGGCGTTCACTTGTCAGGAGGAGAGGCGCAGAAGGTAGCCATTGCACGGATTTTTACAAAGAACCGTCAGATGTTGATCCTCGATGAACCCTCCAGTGCACTAGACCCGGTGACCGAATATTATATCAACCAGAATATGCTGCGTGAAGCCGGGGATAAGGCTGTGATTTACATTTCCCACCGGCTCTCAACAACAAAGATGGCAGACCGCATCGTTATGCTGGAGAAAGGGCGCATCATTGAAAACGGCAGCCATCAGGAGCTGATGGAGCTTGGCGGGAAATATGCACAGATGTTTGCAATGCAGGCGGAGAAGTATCAGTGATGGGGTAAACTCGTCACTCCGAATAAAGTATTCGCAATGATCTATTTATTTTAAGGAAGAAAGGATACAAAATATGGGAAAGGAACAGAAAAAGAAAGAAAAATCAGTAAATTTGTGGGCGGCCCTGAAAAGCAACTGCTACATGCTACGCATTTCCTTTCAGGCCTGTCCCGGCAGGGTTACGGGGGCGTTTGCGGTAAGGCTCGTCCAGCATCTGAACGGTGTGTTTTCAAGTGTCATTTTCTGGGAGGTGCTTCTTGGCTATGTGGAGCGGGATGCATCATTCTGGGAGGTCGTTCCGTTTTTGCTGCTCTCCATTGTGTTTTACCTTGGAGTATTTTTTGGCTTTTCTTATTTTGATTATCTGACAGACGCCGTAGGAAATCAGAAATTGTATGAAAAGCTCCATGTGCGTATGTTTCAGAAAGCGGCCGACTGTGAATTGGAATGCTTTGAAAATCCTGAATTTTACAACAAGTACATGAAGGCGGCGACACAAATCAAGGGCAGGGCTTTTCGGGTGCTGGGCAACATGAGCGGACTGTTCGTCAGTCTGATGGCGCTTGGATATCTCTGCTACAAGACCATCCGCATAGACCCGTATGCCATTTTATTTGCCATATTTCCCATGATTTCCACATACATCATCGGGAAAAAAATCAACATGCTGAAATATGAGCTTTACCAGATGAACATTTACGCCGACCGGAAAAAAGAATACGTAAAACGCAGTGTCTACCAGCAGGATTATGCCAAAGAGCTTCGTCTGACAAACGGGTTTTGGCTTCTGATGAACTATTTTCAGGAGGCTGTCGGGGCGGTGATTCAGAACACAAAAAAATATGGGTTAAAGGTTGGGCTGTTGTCCTGTTTTTCCGAAAGCCTGAACCAGGTGTTTGTAACGGCAGGCTCTATTTTGTATGCGTCTATCCGGCTGCTGTACTTCAAGGATCTGCAGATAAGCGAATACATTGTGCTCATTAATACCATTTCTTACATATCGGGAATTCTGGTTGCGGACGCGGACTGCGTATCGAAGATGCAGGACAATCATTTATACATACAGAATATCCGGGAATTTTTTGACTATAAGCCCAAAATTTCACAGAGCCAGCCGGGAAAAGCGGTTGACCGCGAAAATCTGCTGCTAGAGATGGAGCACGTTTCCTTTTCTTATTTCGGGCAGGAGAAAGAGGTGCTGAAGGATATTAATCTTTCCATTTCCAAAAATGAAAAGGTGGTTCTGGTGGGCGAAAACGGCGCCGGAAAGACAACGCTGGTCAAATTGCTGATGCGGCTCTACGACCCGGGCGCGGGACGGCTTGTCCTGAACGGAACAGATGTTCGGGAGTATGCGGTTCGGGAGTATCGGGAGCTGTTTGGAACGGTATTTCAGGATTTTCGGATTTTCAGCCTGACTGTGGCGGAAAATGTGCTGATGCGCAGGATGGAGGAGGCGGACCGCGAAACGGTGGAAATGGCGTTGAAAAACAGCGGTGTCTACGACAAGGTCATGACGCTTCCGAAAGGAATCGAGACGATGCTGACAAGGGAATTTGACGCGGACGGAGCGGTGCTGTCCGGCGGAGAGAGCCAGAAGATTGCCATTGCACGTGTGTTTGCCAAAGACTGCGGCATTGCCATTTTAGACGAGCCAAGCTCGGCGCTTGACCCGATTGCGGAATACCAGATGTATGAAAGCATGCTGAAGGCCTGCGAGAACAAGGCGGTCGTCTTTATTTCCCACCGTTTGTCCTCGGCAGTTCTTGCAGATAAGATTTATATGCTTGAGCATGGCAGAATTATTGAGAGCGGTTCGCATAAGGAACTGATGCAGAAAAATGGAAAATATGCGGAAATGTTCCGCTTTCAGGCACAGAATTATGTCGGAGAGGAGGGTGCATGATGGCCCAAAAAGAAGAAAAGCAGAGCTTTAAAAGAGTGTGCGCCAACAATTTTCTGATGCTGCGGTTTATCGCCCGGTATACGCCGGGACTTGTGGTATGGAAGGTGTTTTCCTCCTTCCTGTCGGGAACCGTGAAGGTATTGGACAACGTATACATTGCAAAATACGTCCTGGATGGCCTGCAGCACAACCGGCCGTTTATCGGCATGCTGCCGTTCCTTCTTTTCGTCCTTTTACTGAATACGCTTCTGGCGCTGTTGAAGGGCTTGTATGAAGGCAGCTATCTGCCGAGAAAAAAGGAATATTTGTATGGAAAAATGCATGAGGAATTATTTGCAAAGGCACAGAAGATGGAGCTCGCCTGCTATGACAATCCGAAGTTTTATAATGATTTTGTATGGGCAATGTCAGAATCGGACGCAAAGGCGCTGGATGTGCTGGAATCGGTGGGCGAGGTTTTGTCCCGCGTTACGGTCGTAGCCGGAACGACAGCAGTGATTGCCAGCATCAACGCGTTTGGGCTTGCGATTGTGGCTCTGGGGCTTGTTCTGGAAGGAATCGTGCAGAATAAGCTCAATAAGCTGAGCTATGGCCTGTCCGTAGAACAAAAGCCTCTGCAGAGAAAACGGGATTATACGAGCAGAGTTCTATACCAGCAGGATTATGCAAAGGAAGTTCGCCTGACGCCGGTTAAGGGGATACTGGTTGATAACTTTTGCGAGACGAATGTAAAGCTGATAAAGGCAATCCGTAAATATGGGTTTAAAATGATGTGGATAGAATGGATGTCAAATGCATTTTTTTACAGCGCCCTGCTGCGCGGAGGATATATGGGATATCTTCTGTACGGAGTGCTGGCGCAGCACAGATATACATACGGGAGCTTTTTTGCGCTCTACAATGGGGCAATCGGGTTCAGCGACAGCTGGTACGGCATGGTTCATTTCTTCAATAAATTAAAAAAAGACAGCCTGTATATTGAAAAATTCCGGCGTTTTCTGGAATATGAGCCGAAAATGGCGGATAAAGAGGGCGCGCTTTTTGTGCCAGAAGAGCCGGCAGCCATTTCGCTGGAAGGGGTATCCTTTACGTATGAGGGTATGGAGGAGCCAACCTTAAAGGATATCAGCCTGACGATTCATCCGGGGGAAAAGGTGGCGCTGGTAGGCTATAACGGCGCCGGCAAAACGACCCTGATTAAGCTTCTTATGCGGCTGTATGACGTCAGTCAGGGCAAAATCTGCCTGGGGAAGACTGATATCAGGGATTATAAGCTGAAGGAATACCGGAACTATTACGGCGTGGTCTTTCAGGATTATCAGCTGCTTGCCGCTACAATCGCTGAAAATGTAAAAATGGACAATGTGAAAGAAGCCGATGAACCGGCTATTCGGGATGCACTGGAACAAAGCGGTTTTCAGGAAAAATTAGGCACGCTTCCTATGGGAATTCAGACCGTGGTTTCCCGTGAGTTTGATGAAAAGGGCGTGCTGCTGTCCGGCGGGGAAGGGCAGAAGGTAGCGATTGCGCGGGTTTTTCCGAGGGACTGTCAGGTTGTGGTCTTAGATGAGCCAAGCTCAGCGCTTGACCCGATAAGTGAATATAATGTAAACCAGAGTATGCTTGCTGCGGCAAAAGATAAAACCGTGCTGTTTATCTCCCACCGTCTGTCAACAACGAAAATTGCCGACCGTATTATTATGCTGGAAGGCGGCCGTATCATTGAGCAGGGCAGCCATGAAGAGCTGATGAAGATGGACGGGAAATATGCACAGATGTTTCGGATTCAGGCAGAAAAATATCAGGCGGAGGCAGGTTAGCAGAAATCAGATCCGGCCGTCATTGTAGAGAAACGTTGCCTCGTAAGCAGAGGCCCTTCGTTTTGCTGCAGCATATAAAGATGCGGAGTGGTCGGCCGGATAAAATTCTTTATCAAAGCGCAGGGCTTTATTTTCATTCTGAACCTGTATCCGGTGGTCCAGAATCTTCAGCTGAACATATGTTCTCTCTATTTCCTGTTTGATCCATTTTTGCTCTAACAGTTTTTTTTCATATTGCTTTTTGCGTTTTTTCCGAAGCTCTCTTTTGGCATCCTCTTCCTGCTGTCTTAAATGCTCCCTTGTTCTGCGGTCAGGTCTGGTGTGCACCGTTTCTTTATAGTCGGCTTCCTGCGGGCCGAATTGTAAAACGGCAAAGGTATCAGAATGATCGCCCGAGCAGGAAGCATAAAAACGATGGATTTTGTCCAGCACCCAGTTTTCATAAGAGGGATTCTGCTTCATCGCTGCGAAACATTCATCGGAAATGCTGACCCATACAAAGTCGTCGCGGTCGGCCTGCGAAGACCATTCTTCGATTTTTGTATAAATGGAGAGCTTGTAGGAGGACATGGATGCATCCTGTTTTACCGGTGTCTGGTACTGGTTCTGAACAGAGGTGTTTTTTTGTGCTGTAATATTGTTCATAATCATCCCTCCATAATTTTGCTGTCTGATAATCTATATATCGTCTGAAATACCATATATATTTAGAGTGCGGTTGACATAAAATAACATGAAATATGCCATAAGACGGCCGCATTTTCATGCACATTAATCTGAAAGGCGCAATATATTATCATAGAAACATATATGGAAGGGCAATTGTGGAATGGATGAACAAAAAAAATCTATGAAAAACAGTCTGCTGCTTAGGGCAGTGGGACAAGCGTAACAAGAGGGGATCGCGA
>CANOFI010000146.1 GCA_947565255.1 uncultured Lachnospiraceae bacterium | reverse complement strand
CCTGTCTTCTTTTCTACATACACTTTTGCTGTGCTTTTCTTTTGATTCATTTCGGGCACCGTATGCTGCATATCATTATAGAAATCATTCTTTTCATGTACGCGGAATGACTGCTGAAATCCAATCATCCAAAACATAATGGCTGATACAGATATATGCAAAATCATTGCCGCTTTACAGGTGAATCATGTCTTTTTTTCAAACTTTTATTCACAGCATACGCAAACCTTTTTTACGCCTGCAGGCAGCAGACAGGCAGCAGGCCTGCTCCCTTCTGCCCGCTTTTTTTGTTTTGCTGTGTACTGTCCTTATTACAATACTTGGATTTCACGCATCCGGCCAGGAGAATCCCATATCCACCTTAAGCCAGACCTCTTACTGCGGCACGCTTCTCTGGGAGTCTGACGACAAAAAGGAGGGGGAGGAAAAAGATTTTATCAAATGGGTAGACTTTCATGCAGACTGCAGTTCCCTGAAACTGGCATATCAATACGACGTGGACAGCTATGAAGACGAAATTCATTTTCACTGGATTGACCTCCTTGCCTATGCAGCCTGCAAAAATGGAAACGATTTTTCCAAAACCTCCGTCACCAAAAAAGCGATGGAGGACTTTACTGCCGCATTAAAAGAGGGCACGTCATGCGAAGAGCTGACCAGAGACATGAAATATTTTCCGTATTATAAGGAATGCTTTACCGCTATTCTGGGAGGAATGGTCGGAGAATTTGAAACGGAAGCAGACGATGGTACCATGCACAGACAGTATGGATTAAAAGCCTTTCTTCCCATTGCAAAAAATTTTCCGTATTCCGACTATGATGACTTCGGTGCTTCCAGAAGCTATGGATACGCAAGACCCCATTTAGGGCATGATATGATGGGGCAGGTCGGCACCCCCGTCGTCGCAGCCGAGTCAGGATACATAGAAGCTATGGGCTGGAACAAGTACGGCGGATGGAGGATTGGAATACGCAGCTTCGATAAAAAACGGTATTATTATTACGCACATCTGAGAAAGGATTTTCCCTTCTGCAAAACATTAAAGGAAGGGGATGCCGTCACAGCGGGCGATGTCATCGGTTACATGGGACGCACTGGCTACAGCACTACCGAAAATGTCAATAACATCGATGAATACCATCTGCATTTCGGCTTACAGATTATTTTTGACGAATCCCAAAAAGAGGGGAACAATGAAATCTGGATTGACTGCTATGAGCTGACAAAATTTTTATACCAGAACCGCTCTGAAACCCAAAAAAATGAAGCTACAAAAGAATGGGTCCGAATTCACGCATGGAAGGACCCTGCTGTAGATGCCTTTATAAAAAGCCAGGAAAAAACAAAATAAAAAACATACTGCGAATGATACTGTTTCTCTATTTCTTCGGCGGTTATGCTTTGTAGCAGATTACTCCGAACAGTTTTTATCTGCAGGATAGATTTCCAATAACACTGTAATGAATGCGGTCGGAATATCCAATGCGGCAGATAGAAATTTGGGTAAAATGCTGCGTTAACCGCCGAAAAAATAAAAGGAACTTTTTACATCGCCCTGATGCGCTCCATGGCAGCCAGTGTATTCTCGTAGCTTCCGAACGCAGTCAGACGGAAATACCCCTCTCCGCTCGGCCCGAATCCCGAACCCGGCGTACCGACTACATTGGCCGTCTCAAGCAGATAATCAAAAAACTCCCATGACGACATGCCGTCCGGTGTCTTTAACCAGATGTACGGTGCATTCACACCGCCGGAAACCGAATATCCGGCAGCCTGCAGTCCTTCTTTGATGATACCGGCATTGTTCATATAATACGCAACCTGCTTTTTCAGCTGTTCCCTGCCTTCTGCACTATAAACGGCCTCACCCGCTCTCTGGACAATATACGGCGCGCCGTTATATTTTGTACCGTGCCTTCTTTCCCAGAGACTATGCAATGACACATCCTTACATTTCAAATCCTTCGGAATCACCGTATAACCAAGGCGCACGCCTGTGAATCCGGCATTTTTTGAGAAGCTTTTCAGCTCAATGGCGCAGGTTCTTGCCCCCGGACACTCATAAATCGTGTGTGCCACATTCTCCTCCGAAATATAGGCCTCGTAAGCGGCATCATAAATAATCACGGCACCTACTTTATTTGCATAATCCACCCAGCCCTGCAGCTGGTCTTTCGTGATGGTGGAACCCGTAGGGTTATTGGGGAAGCACAGATAGATGAGATTCGGCGTCTCCTTTGGAAAATCCGGCGCAAACTGATTCTCTGCCGTACACGGCATGTAAATGACATCGCTCCATGTCTCCTTCGCCGCATCATAGGTTCCCGTTCTCCCGGCCATTACATTGGTATCTACGTAAACCGGGTACACCGGGTCGCACACGGCTATTTTGTTATCTACACTGAAAATTTCCTGAATATTACCGGAATCGCACTTTGCGCCGTCACTGACAAAAATCTCATCCGCACTGATATCCGCACCTTTTGCCTTATAATCCTCCTGTGCAATGGCATCGCGAAGGAACTGGTATCCAAGGTCCGGCGCATATCCCCGAAATGTTTCCGCTTTGCCCATCTCATCCACCGCTTTGTGCATGGCCTCGATGATGGCAGGCGCCAGCGGCTGGGTTACATCGCCTATTCCTAAGCGGATAATTTCTTTATCCGGATTGGCCTCCGTGTAAGCCGCCACCTTTTTTGCAATGGTGCTGAACAGATAACTTCCTGGCAGCTTTAAGTAATTTTCATTGATTTTAAACATTTTGTAATCCTCCTATTCATTCAAAATTTACAAATTGTTTTCATTTTGCATATCATTCATACTATTTTTCAGTGCATCCTCTCTTCATCCACAATTCCGGGGCGATTTCCCCGTCAAATACCACCGCAGCGGGTCCGGTCATGTACACCGCATTTTCTGTCCGGTCCCATCGAATCTGAAGCTCACCGCCCAGCAGTTTTACCGTAACCTCCTCTTCGGTCATGCCGTTTAACACACTCGCCACCGCAACGGCACAGGCGCCGGTCCCGCAGGCCAGTGTTTCACCGGAGCCGCGTTCCCATACACGCATCTGCAACGTTTTTTTGTCAATCAGTTTCACAAATTCCGTATTAATACGCGCCGGAAACCGCTCATGATTTTCAAAAAGCGGCCCGATTTTTTCAAGCTCTAACTGCTCTGCATCGTCCACATATACAACGGCATGCGGATTCCCCATGGAAACACAGGTCATATGATACACTTTCCCATCCACCTCTATCGGCTGGTTTATGCAGTCCTCTCCATCCTGCACAACCGGGATTTTGGCCGGAGCCAGCACCGGACTTCCCATATTCACGCAGACTGTCTGAACTTTACCGTCCTGCACATGCAAATCTAAATATTTGATGCCGCTTAACGTATCAACCGTTATCCTCGTCTTATCAGTCAGCCCGTAATCATAAACATATTTGGCCACGCAGCGGATGCCGTTTCCGCACATTTCGCCCTGACCGCCGTCCGCATTGTACATTTCCATAAAAAAATCTGCCTTGTCCGACGGCTTTATAAGAATCATTCCGTCCGCACCGATTCCGAAATGCCGGTCACTGACAAATCTTGCCGCTTTCTCAGGATTTGACACCGTTTCCCGAAAACAGTTTACATAAACATAATCATTTCCAATTCCGTGCATTTTTGTAAATTTCATTTTTTATATCCATTCCTTTCGCTTCCGCCACGTCTATAATCGTAAAATAACCATGCGTATCACACACTCTGTCATTCACCTTAACAAACACCTCACATATCCCGCATGCTCAAAAGCATCTGTGCCGTCTCCACCGCACTTCTTCCCGCATCCATGCTTATTTTTTGTATGTACCGGTGCGCCTCATCCTCCGTGAGGTTATTTCGCTCCATCAGCATTTGCTTTGCCTCCTGCAAAAGCTTTTTCTGCTCCTCGGTTCTTTTCAGAGGTTTCTGTTTTTCAGGCTTAGCAGGACGTCTGGTATGCCCTGTAAGCATACCAACTGTTGACAACAGCTCCTGCATCTTAATCGGCATTGCCAGGCTGACCACATTTTCTCCCTGATTCTGGGCCAGCGCCTGCCTGGATGCCACAAGCAGCATCTGAAAACCGTGGGGAAGAAGCTCAAGCAGCTCACGATGCCCCATGTCCATAAACCGGTTCCCGCACACAATAACGCCGCTCTCTAATTCATTCGCAAGTGCAATCGCCGCCGAGGCGCTGCTGACCGCCCCCTGCACCATATATCCATTTTTCTGCAGCAGGCTGCGGATGAATTTTGCATCTTCCATTTTCGGAAATGCCACAATAATATTTGCCATGAGATCACACCTTATACAAATAGTGCTCTAATTCCCAGTTTGAAATATGCTTTCTGAATTCCGACCATTCCTCGCGCTTAAACTGAATAAATTTGTCCGTAATGTAATCGCCCAGTACGGTTCTGATAAATGTACTGTTTTCCAGCTCCTTCACCGCATCAATCAAGCTTCCCGGAAGCATTTCAATTCCTTCCTCCCGAAGCTGCTTCTTACTCATCTCAAATAAATTTCTCGTCACCCTTGCCGGCGGCTCTATCTTGTTCTGTATTCCATCCAGGCCTGCCGCTAAGCACACTGCAATGGCCAGATAAGGATTGCAGGTGGCGTCGGGGCTTTGCAGCAAAATTTTTGTCTTCAGCCCGCCGCCCTCTGTCACACGAATCAGCGACGTCCGGTTGGTCGCCGACCATGCAATGCAGACCGGCGCCTCGTAGCCTTTTACAAGGCGCTTATAGGAATTGACCGTCGGATTTAAAATGGCTGTCATCGCTTTGATATGCTTTAACAGACCCCCGATAAAATAATAGGCTTCCCGGCTGAGGCCCAATTCATCCGACGCATCGTCAAATACATTTTTTCCATTCTTAGTCAGCATCATATGCAGATGCATGCCGGAGCCATTCACGCCCTGTTTCGGCTTCGGCATAAAGGTAGCGTACATGCCGTGGCGTTTTGCTATCGTCCGCACCGCCAGCTTATAAGTCATAATATTATCTGCGGTCACCAGCGCCTCGTCCGATTTAAAATCAATTTCGTGCTGCGCCGGCGCAATCTCATGATAAGAGCTCTCAATCTCAAAGCCCATATCCTCTAAGGTAAGTACCATATCTCTTCTGGCATTTTCCCCCAAATCCACCGGTCCCAAATCATAAAATCCCGCGCGGTCACTGGCATTCGTCGTCGGCCTGCCCTCGTCATCCATCTGAAATAAAAAAAATTCGCACTGGGGGCCGACATTAAATTCATACCCCATTTCAGCGGCCCGCGCAACAACATTTTTTAAAACGCTTCTGCTGTCTCCCTCAAAAGGACTCCCGTCCTGCTTGTGAATATTACAGATAAATCTCGCCACTTTCCCCTGCTGCGGACGCCACGGAAAAATCTGAAACGTATCCACATCCGGATAAAAATGCAAATCCGATTCTTCCATTCTCAAAAATCCGTCTATCGTTGTCCCATCAAACGTACACTGATTTTTTAGTGCTCTCTCCAGCTGGCTTGCTGTCACCGCCACATTTTTCATCGTGCCGAAAATATCCGTAAACTGCAGCCGGATAAATTCCACATCTTCTTCCTCTACCATACGCCAAATATCTTCTTTTGAATATCTGTTCATTTTCTGACACCAAGCATCCTTTCTGCACATAATTTTTAATTCTATCTTTTCTATTCTACCAATTTTGAACATGACCGTCAATACTACTAAAGTACCAAATCATAAGAATCAGATATCTGTAAGCCGGGGAAATAACGGATAATAGCACTTTTTAAAGAAATTTAAACACACAATACTTTGAGGAATTTACAGTTTTTCTACTGTGTTTTTTTGATAAAATGTCATTCTATTTATGGCTATACAAATATTTATGACTGTATAAATACCTTTCATAAAACCAATTACGTGTTGACTCAATGCACAAAAAAGTTTATAATAAAGGCATGCCGTATACAAATTTATGTAATTATTGTATTGTTTTTTAGAATTGTTTTTGTGAAATAAACGGATAATGCACGCAGACCAAGGCCGGAATTGCCGAACAGCTTGAAAAAATATATCCGAAAAACAGC
>CANOFI010000145.1 GCA_947565255.1 uncultured Lachnospiraceae bacterium | reverse complement strand
TTTATAACAAAAACATGTAAATATGGAGACAGTAACCAGAAGTGGGAGGACTCATGCGAGTCCTCCCTTTTTTAGGAACTGCCGGAAAATAACTGATGCAGTCTGTTCAGGAAAAGGCCGGCACTTCCTTATGCCCGGAAGGAGGTGAGGAAGGATGGGAAGCAGCAGCGACAGGGGCACATAGCGCCTGCTAAAGGAAAACGGCAGCAATTACAGGATACTGAAAGGAGCATGGAAAGATGGAAATCAAAATTTTTGCAGAAAAAGTGCGCGCTGCAGCAGCGCAGGAGCTTGGAACAGGTTATGAGGTAATGGTGCAGGAGGTAAGGAAGAACAATGGTGTTTTAAAGACAGGGCTGGTGGTTCTGGCAAAAGGCGGAAACATGGCTCCCACCATTTATCTGGAAGGCTTCTATGAGGCTTATAAAAACGGGACGCCTGTTGAAAGGATTGCCGGTATCATAGTGCGCATCTGCCGGGAGAATCCGGTAAAAGGGAATATCGACCTGGAATTTTTCCGGGATTTCGGGAGAGTGCAGGACAGAATCTGCTACAGGCTGGTGAGAAAGAGGGGGAATGAAATCCTCCTGGAAGGGGTGCCCCATCTGGAATACCTTGACCTGGCCATATGCTTTTTTTATGCCTACTACAGTGATGAGCTGGGGGAAGGAAGCATCCTTATACATAATTCCCATATGGAGATGTGGCATACATGTCCGGAAAAGCTGTTTCTGCTGGCCCAGGTGAATACGCCCGTGCTTTTTCCATGGAAATACGGCACACTGTGGGAGATACTGATGGAGAATATCCGGACAGGTCAGGAAGAAGGCGGGAGCGGAACTGCCCTGCAACCAGCTGTGCCTGACGATATTCCCATGAGGGTACTGACCAACAGCAGAAAGAGTTACGGTGCTGCAGCTGTCATGTATCCCGGGGTTCTGGAGGAAGTGGCGGAAAGGATGGGAGGGAGTATTTATATCCTTCCCAGCTCTGTCCATGAAACAGTACTCCTGCCTTATGACGGGATGCTTTCAGCGGAATCCATGAAAGATATGATATTTGATATAAACAGGGCACATGTAGACCCGGAAGAGGTGCTTTCCGACAGCCTGTATTATTACGATGCGGAAATGAAGGAAATCAGGCTGCTGTAAAACAGGGAGAAAACTGCTGCATGAGTCTGCCGGTGCATGGATAAAATGTACCGGCATCTGAAGGCGTAGAAGACTGAGAGACAGTAAAGGCAGTGAAAGGCGATATGGCGCTGAACGAGTTGTTTCATATATACATGGAGACAAAATCTAATTTGAGAAAAAGTACCAGATGGTTCTACACGACGGCATGGCGTAACAACATAGAGAATTCCGCTCTGGGCAAAATGAGGGTTTCACAGATAAAGCAGCTTCATATAAAAACGTTTTATGCGGGGCTGGCAAAGCAGGGGCTGGCACAAAATACAATCAGGGCGTGCCACAGTATGATTTTGCCAGTGCTGGAGATGGCGGTGGAGTCTGATATCATCCGGAAGAATCCGGCAAAAAATTGCGGAAAGGATTTAGGCGGCACAAAAAAGGAAAAAACTTCCTTAACAGCAGCGGAGCAGGAAAAGCTGCTGGTTTTCATGGACAATGAGGACAGATATACCGTGCATTATCCATTGGTGCTTTTTGCGCTGTCCACCGGACTTCGTATCGGCGAGCTGACCGGGCTCAGGTGGTCGGATGTAGACCTGGAAAGCAACATAGCACATATCAGGCAGCAGCTCGCATATCTGGATTACGGGGATGGATATAGATTTCATGTTCAGGACTTAAAGACGGAAGCGGGACGGCGCGACATACCTTTGACTGCGAACGCAAGGAAGGCCCTGATAAGGCAAAGGGAACTGGACCTTATGCTTGGAAGGTCGGCAAAGCGGCAGGAAGTTGAGGGGGTTTCTGATTTTGTCTTTATCAACTCACAGGGCAGGCCCTATCCCACAGGAGCCATTAACCGTGCATTGTATGATGCTGTTAAGGCATATAACAGGCGGGAAGAAGAGAAGGCCGTGGATGAGGGGCGTAAAGCACAGCGGCTGCCGCATATATCAGCGCATACGTTACGCCATATCGCCTGCAGCAGGATGGCAGAATCAGGGCTTGACCCCAAAGTGCTCCAGTACATTATGGGACATTCCAATATATCAGTCACAATGGATATATATACACATTTGGACTTTGCGCAGATTCAGAAGAAAGTGAATGCGCTGGAAAGGGATGAATGAATCATATAATGCATGCAATCATCTGGCATAAAAGCCGGATGGCGGACGGTTCCTTTAGAAAAGGTACAAAAAAGGTACAAAATGAAAGCGGCCGCACAGACGGTATTCAAAAAAGCCCGATTCCAAAGGCCTTCCCCGGTCAGTACCCCCAATCATTACATAATTGATACATATTTGTAACAATTTGGAAGGGAAAATTAAGATTTTTTTAGTTGTCAATATGCTCATGACAGGATACTATAATATAGAGAGGAGAGCTTTTCGGGGAAGATGGGCTCTCCCGGCAATCGACGAAAGATGTGATGAGCTTTGATATTCAGCAGTATAGAATTCTTACTCTTCTTTCTTCCGATTTTTTTAATCATGTATGGTTTGACTCCGAAAAGGCTTAGAAATGTGACACTTCTGTCAGGAAGCCTTATTTTTTACGCCCTTGGGGAGCCGGGATACCTGCTTCTGCTCATGATTTCGGTGATAGTCAATTACTTTTTCGGACTGCATCTGGAGCGCTGCAAAGAGAAGAAAGAGAAGAGCGATCAATATAATAAGAAACGAAATGAGAAACAAAATAAAAAACAGAATAGAAAACCGAACAGAAGACGGAATAGAAAGCAGAACATCGTTCTGGCGTTGGCGCTTCTGTTCAACATCGGACTTCTGGTGTTTTTTAAGAGCGGTGTGGGAGGAGTGAAGCTGCCGCTGGGAATCAGCTTTTACACATTCCAGATATTGTCCTATCTGCTGGATGTGTATCGGGGTGACCAGAAGAGAGAGCAATCCTTCCTGATGCTGGCAGGCTATATTACCATGTTCCCGCAGCTTCTTTCCGGACCCATTGTTAACTATGGGGAGGTTCGGGAGAGTTTAAGGAACAGGACGTTCAGTGTCAGAAGCGTGCAGGAAGGCCTGAAGCTTTTTACCATGGGGCTGGCATCAAAGGTGCTGCTGGCGGACAGGGTGGGACTTCTGTGGCAGGAAGTGCAGGTAACCGGATTTGAAAGTATATCCACACCCCTGGCGTGGATTGCGGCGTTTGCCTATTCCATGAAGATTTATTTTGATTTTTACGGGTATTCGCTGATGGCGTCGGGATTGGGACGGATGCTTGGCTTTGAATTGCCGGAGAATTTCCGGAATCCCTATATGGCTTCTTCCGTCAGGGAATTTTATCGCAGATGGCATATAACGCTGGGACGGTGGTTTGCAAAATATGTGTATATTCCGCTGGGGGGAAACCGCAGGGGCGAATTCCGCACGGTCTGCAATCTGCTGGCAGTCTGGGCGCTGACATCTGTGTGGCACGGAACCACCGCCAACTTCCTGGTCTGGGGAATGCTCCTGTGGCTGGCAATCGTGTTTGAACGGCTGCTGAAGGGCCTGGGGAATGCCGCGTTTTGGAGGAAGCTGCCGGGGAGGATGCTGCCTCATCTGTATGTGCTGGTGTTTATCCCGATTACATGGGTGTGCTTTGCCATTACGGATATCAGCCAGCTCCAGGTCTATCTGGGCAGAATGTTTTGCGTCATTCCCGGCCAGGCGGTGCATGGCGGGGACTGGAGGAGAGCGTTGACGGATTACGGAGGCCTGCTTGCTGCAGGTATGATTGCCTGTACACCGCTTGTGCAGAAACTGTTCCGGCGGCTGAAGGAGACTCTGCCCGGAATTTTGATTCTGGTCGCACTGTTCTGGCTGTGTGTCTGGCGGCTGCAGGTCGAGGGACATAACCCGTTTATGTATCTGGATTTTTAAAGAATGTAACACTTTTCTTGCTGAACTGGAAAGCAACTCCGTCCCGCACAGTGCCCGGAGGGTTTACGGGTGCATCATTTGGCGACCGGAAAGCCTCTGCCGGAGCAGGGTACTGTGAGGGACGGATGCGGAACTGGAAAACAGCATCTGTCCCGCACAGTGCCCAGAGGGTTTACGGGCGCATCATTTGGCGACCGGAAAGCCTCTGCCGGAGCAGGGTACTGTGAGGGACGGATGCGGAACTGGAAAACAGTATGGGATTGATACAGCGCGGGACGTTTGCGGAACTGGAATAGGAGAAAAGAATGAAGTGGTTGAAAAAATGGTGTTATTTTATACTGCTGATAGGAGGCGGAATCGTATATCTGTCCTGTGTGGATCACTGGCAGGTTTATGCGGAGTCTTTGCAGAGGGTGCGAAGCTGGTATCATGAGTTGGGGAGGGTCGATTTATTTTCCGGCGGCCGGACAGAGGAGACCTGGGGTTCAGCGGACGGCAGTGTATCCCCGGGATCGGACAACGGCGTAAGCGGACGGAACACAAGTTCGGGGAGCGGTCTGGATAATCCATTCGGAAGCGTAGCAGAAAACGGAAGTGATGGAAGCCTGGGGGAAGGAAACACAGGAAACAATCCGGCGGGCACGAGCGGGAGCGAAAATACGGCAGGTAATTCCGGGTATATGAGCGGAAGCGGAAATACAGGAAGTAATCCGGGGGGCATGACAGGAAGCGGAAATACGGGAATCTATCCGGGAGGCGCGACAGGAAGCGGAAATACGGGAATCTATCCGGGAGGCGCGACAGGAAGCGGAAATACGGGAAGCTATCCGGAAGGCGCGACGGGAAGCGGAAATACGGGAATCTATCCGGGAGGCGCGACGGGAAGCGGAAATACAGGAAACAATATCGGCGGAGTAACAGGAAGCGGAAATACGGGAAATTATCCCGGCGGAATAACGGGAAGCGGAAACACAGGGACTGCTTCCGGTGTTCCTGGCGGGGATTTTGGAGAAAATACCCTTCCGGAAGTACAGTACATGACAGTGGAGGATGATTATTTTGTGGACGCCGTATTCATCGGGGATTCCAGGACAGTGGGAATGTTTGAATACGGCGGCCTGGAGGAAATATCCACTTTCTATGCATCCAAGGGATTGACGGTATACAGGCTGTTTGACGCCGACATCGTGTCCGTGCCCGGAGAGCGGAAGCAGATTACCGTGGAGGAAGCCCTGCAGCAGAACAGTTTTGCCAAGATTTACCTGATGATCGGCATCAATGAGATGGGGACGGGCACAGTGGAGAGCTTTCTGGAGAAATACCAGGAGGTGGTGACGCATCTGCGGGAACTGCAGCCGGATGCAATCATCTATCTGCAGGCCATCATCAAGGTGACTGCGGAGCGCTCCGCCAAGGGGGATTACATAACAAATGAAGGAATCACTGCCCGGAACGAAGGAATTGCCAGGCTGGCGGACAACGAGAAGGTTTTCTTCCTGGATGTGAATCCGGAGGTCTGCGATGAATCGGGCGGGATGATACCTGACTACACCTTTGACGGCGTGCACCTGAAAGCGAGATATATTGAAATCTGGAAAGATTATTTGAAAGCACATGCAATATCTTCTTGACTGCAAAGGTGCGAACCATTATGATAGGAAAGGGGTTGCTGCGGGCACTGCCGCGGCAGCCTTTTTGTATGCGTATGTGCCGTAGACACTTCCATAATGTCGGACAGGAAGGCGGCATATACGAAACAGGAAACCGCAGTTTTTCTTCCTCAGCGGGGAGAGGGATTGCAAAACACAGGGCGGTACCCGCCACGGCGCATGCATGGCGAAAAAGGCGTCCGGGCGGATACGGAGCTTAAATCAGGAGGAGAAGTACATGAGTGAGAAAAAGAAAACCACGAAAAACATTGGCGATAAAGGCATCACCAATAAGAGCATTGGTGATGCCTGCATCTATGATGCGAAGAGCCTGGGGGCGCCAAAGGTTGTGATACTGGGCATACAGCACATGTTTGCCATGTTCGGAGCCACTATACTGGTGCCCATGCTGACAGGCCTGGATGTATCCACCACCCTGCTGTTTGCGGGACTGGGTACATTGCTGTTCCAT
>CANOFI010000144.1 GCA_947565255.1 uncultured Lachnospiraceae bacterium | reverse complement strand
TACATAGCCCACTATGTGCCCTTCATTTGGCACAAATCTCCCACAAACTGTGTCGCACATCTTGGGGAAAGTAATTTTGAGACATGTTCTGGTCAATTTTGGTTGTAATCGGGTCGTTTGTACTGAAAAAATATATATTTATTATTACATGAGGTATTGTTTGTTTCAAATTAATATAGGTCGAGTTTCCGCAGTTTTATTTACCGATATAGGATTTTCATGCATCATAGTAAATGCGATTGAAAAAAGAGACACTTTATGATAGGATATTGAATGAGAGAGCGTTTCATGCAGCTGGATTCAATAGAAGTCTTTTTCTGGAATTATTTTAAAGGAGAATTAATTATGCCACAGTGTGAACTTTTGATGGATAATAATGATATGGAACGAGAGGAAAAGATTGTGGATTTTAGAAAAGCCGGATACACATATGGACATGAAGAGAGGAATGTATTGTAAAAAGTAAAGGCAGGACGAATATGGAGAAAAAAACAAGGAAACAGGCGATGAAAGAATTATCACTTATGCTCATATACCTTACAAGATTTCAGGATCATAATGAGTTTTGCAAATATTTAGAAAACAGTTGGAAGGGATATGACTTTGATACGTTAGAAGAATTGGAGCAGGAGGAATTACTGTATCAGCCCAAAAAGAGTAAATGTGTGTATTTATCGGAAGAAGGTAAGGAAAAGGCGAGACAGTTGCTTGCTGAATATAATTTAGCTGATAAGGACATTTTAGAAAAGTTTGAATTTAGGAATATAGAGCATAGTGAAATCAGACAGGCCGTTGCGATTGAACAGATTTGTTTTCCACCGAATGAAGCATGTTCAGAAAAAAGTATGATAGAAAGAACCGAGGCAGCACAAGAATTGTTTTTGGTAGCAGTAGACAAAGAAACCGGGAAGATTGCTGGATTTTTGAATGGAATTGCTACGGATGAATATCGTTTCAGAGATGAATTTTTTACAGATGCCGGTCTGCATAACCCGGAAGGGAAAAATGTTATGCTGCTTGGATTAGATGTGCTGCCGGAGTATCGAAGACAGGGACTCGGCAGAGAACTTGTATATCAGTATCTGCGCAGAGAAAGGGAAAAAAGCAGACGCGAGGTAGTTCTTACCTGCCTGAAGTCAAAAGTAAAAATGTATAAGAAATTCGGTTTTATGGATCGTGGAATTGCTAATTCAACATGGGGTGGTGAAGAATGGCATGAAATGAGCTGCACATTAGGATGGTGAGTAGAATATGGAAATTGGAGAAAGAGACAAATTATCAGCGGAAATTGAGCGAGTATCTTAACAGGGATATCTGTCAGCCGGAAGGATTTGAGGCGTATGGATATCCGTATGAGTTATTTCGTTTGGATATGGAGCGGATTGGAATAGCACCAAAGAAATAAACGGTTAAAAGAATAGCTTCTGAAAATATCTGGTGCTAAAATTGGGAAAGGATGCTGTTAAAAGCACCTGAGTTGTGAAAGAAGGAGAATCGGGCATGGGATATTTTGAAGAAGCGCTGGCGGATTTTGTACAAAATTTTGCATATGGAGACGCCATACGGCATCTGGTCGATAAAGGCTATACAGCCGACCGAATTATAAAGGAATTTCATTATCCGCTGTCAAAGGAGCGGGTAGAAAAAATAGTGGACGGCTATCTGGAAGAAAAAAAGAAAAGCAAAAAGACGGATAAAGAAGAAAACAAGGTAAAATAATATAGATTGTATCACAAAACGCATTGTGAATATTGGGAAATTATGGTATAGTACACATATAGTATTGAGTTAAAAACCAGATAAAGAAAGGATGGGAACCGATGAAATTAAATATGCAGCAATTACAGGACACTGCCGTATGGGAAAAGGCAGGGTTTGCGCTGCCGCAGTTTGACCGTGAGGCAGTGGAAAAGGAAACAAAAGAAAACCCTGAGTGGATTCATTTTGGGGCGGGCAATATTTTCAGGGCATTTCCGGCGGCAGTCCAGCAGAAGCTTTTGAACGAGGGAAAGGCAAAAACCGGAATTATTGTGGCGGAGGGATACGACTATGAAATCATCGATAAAATGTATGACCCGCACGATAACCTTGGCCTTCTCGTGACGCTGAAGTCCAATGGAACAATTGAAAAGACGGTAATCGGAAGCGTTGTCGAAGCGCTTCGTGCCGACAGCCACAATGAAAAAGATTTTGGAAGGCTGAAAGAAATCTTTTGTGCCCCCACACTGAAGATGGTCAGTTTCACAATTACGGAAAAGGGTTACTGTCTGACCAATGCAAAAGGAGAGCAGCTTCCAGATGTGGAGAAAGATTTTGAGAACGGCCCGGAAAAGCCGGCCAGCTACATCGGAAAGCTTGTGTCGCTATTGTATGAGCGGTTCACAAACGGAGCGCTTCCGGTCGCCATGGTCAGTATGGACAACTGTTCTCACAATGGAACACGGCTTTTTGAGGCAGTAGAGGCATTTGCAAAAAAATGGGAAGAGAAAAAGCTGGTAAATGAAGGATTTCTTGCGTATATTTCCGATAAAAACAAGATTTCCTTCACGTGGTCAATGATTGACAAAATAACGCCGAGACCGGATGAAAGTGTAAAAGAAATGCTGAAGGAATGCGGGTTTGAGGATGTTGAGGCCAAGGTCACGAGCAAAAATACGTACGTGGCGCCTTTTGTAAACGCCGAGGAGCCACAGTATCTTGTAATTGAAGATGCATTTCCGAATGGCAGGCCCAATTTAGACGAGGCAGGAATCATATTTACGGACAGGGAGACAGTGGACAAGGTAGAGAAGATGAAGGTATGCACCTGCCTGAACCCGCTTCATACAGCGCTGGCAGTTTACGGCTGTCTGCTGGGATATACGTCTATTTATAAGGAAATGGAAGATGAACAACTGAAAAAGCTGGTGGAAACCATTGGATATGTGGAAGGGCTTCCGGTTGTGGTCAATCCCGGAATTCTGGATCCGAAAGCATTTATAGATGAGGTACTGCAGGTCCGTTTTCCAAATCCGTTTATGCCGGATACGCCGCAGCGCATTGCTACAGACACGTCACAAAAACTGTCCATCCGCTTTGGCGAGACAATTAAGGCCTATGCGGAAAATTCAGAGTTAGACGTATCTAACTTAAAGCTGATTCCACTTGTGCTTGCGGGCTGGTGCCGTTATCTGATGGCGGTGGATGATAACGGAGAGACATTTGAACTCAGTCCAGACCCGATGCTTGAGCGCGTCTGTGCTTATGTAAAGGATATCAAATTGGGCGACAGCGGCGATTTTCACGCGAAGCTGCAGCCGATTTTGTCGGATGAAAAAATATTCGGTGTCGATTTGTACAAAGCGGGACTCGGCGGGAAGATAGAGGAGCTGTTTTCCGAACTGGTGGCAGGAAAAGGTGCGGTTCGCAATACATTAAAAAAATATGTGTGTGAATAAGCAGTGAGAGAAAAGGCAGCAAACCGATGGAAACCATATTTGACATAGAAGAGGAATTGAAAAAGCTCCCGGCAAAGCCGGGAGTGTACATTATGCATGACGCTTCCGATGAGATTATTTATGTAGGAAAGGCAATCAGCCTGAAAAACAGGGTAAGGCAGTATTTCCAGAAAAGCCGCACGCAGCGGCGTGGTCCGAAAATCGAACAGATGGTGGAGCGGATTGTACGGTTTGAATATATCATTACAGATTCGGAGCTTGAAGCGCTTGTGCTGGAGTGCAACCTGATTAAGGAGCACCGTCCCAAATATAATACAATGCTTGTGGACGATAAGACGTATCCGTTTATTAAAGTGACAGTGAGTGAAGACTATCCGAGAGTCCTGTTTTCCCGCACCATGAAAAAGGATAAATCCAGATATTTTGGTCCCTATACCAGCGCCGGTGCAGTGAAGGAGGTCATTGACCTTTTAAGAAAGCTGTATGCCATCCGTTCCTGCAACCGTGTCCTTCCCCGGGATGTGGGAAAGGACCGGCCGTGCTTGAACTATCATATTAAGCAGTGTCAGGCTCCCTGTCAGGGGTACGTGACAAAGGAGCAGTATCAGGAACAGATTCAGAAAGCGCTCCGGTTTTTGAGCGGAGATTATGGCGGCGTGATAAAAGAGCTGCAGGAGAAGATGAAATATGCTTCGGAAGCGCTGGAGTTTGAGCGGGCGATTGAGTACCGCGAACTGCTGCAGAGCGTGAAGCAGATTGCACAGAAACAGAAAATAACCAGCTTTGACGGAGAGGACAAGGATGTGGCTGCCATTGCAGTGGATGGGGAAGATGCGGTGGTGCAGGTGTTTTTTATCCGGGGCGGCAGGCTGGTCGGAAGAGAACATTTTTTTGTGCATGCAATGCTGGAGGAGCCGCCGGGGGAAGTATTATCTAATTTTATGAAACAATATTACGGCGGTACGCCTTTTCTCCCAAAAGAGATTATGGTTGGGGAAGCCATGGAGGACGTCCAGCTGCTGGAGGAATGGCTGTCTGAAAAAAAAGGGCAGCGCGTGTATATCCGGCTGCCCAAAAAAGGCATAAAAGAAAAGCTGGTGGAGCTTGCAGGGAAAAATGCGCATCTGGTGCTCAGCCAGGACAAAGAAAAACTAAGGCGGGAGGAAGGACGCACAATTGGCGCTTTAAAAGAAATACAGCAACTGTTAGGCATGACGAACCTAAGCCGCATTGAGGCGTTTGATATTTCAAATATAAGCGGTTTTCAGGCGGTCGGCTCTATGGTTGTATATGAAAAGGGAAAGCCAAAGCGCAGTGATTACAGGCGGTTCCGGATTCGGTCCGTGGAGGGACCGAATGACTATGCCAGCATGGAGGAGGTCCTGACGCGGCGTTTTACGCATGGAATGGAAGAACGCAGGCAGCTTCAGAAAAAACAGAAAGATGAGGAGATGGGTAGTTTCACGAAATTTCCGGATCTGATTATGATGGACGGCGGGAAGGGACAGGTCCATATCGCGCAGGCTGTGTTAGAAAGGCTTAAACTGGATATTCCTGTCTGCGGCATGGTAAAGGATGATAACCACAGAACAAGAGGGCTTTACTATGAAGACCAGGAAATAAGGATTGACAAATTTTCAGAAGGGTTTAAACTGATAACAAGAATACAGGATGAGGCGCACCGGTTTGCGATTACCTTTCACAGGAATCTCAGGGGCAAAGAGCAGGTACATTCTATTTTGGATGATATTGCCGGAATCGGTCCCCGGAGACGAAAAGAACTGATGCGGGCTTTTTCTTCTATAGAAGAGATTCGGGGAGCAACGACAGAACAGCTGCTCCGGGTTCCGGCCATGAATGAAAAGGCGGCACAGGCTGTGTATGACTTTTTCCACAGGAAGGATTACGAAGAAAAATGAAAGAAGAAAAAAGAATGCGGAGAATGACATATACGCAGTTCCTTGCAATGGGTTTTTTCCTGGTTATTATAGCAGGTGCTGTTCTTTTATCCCTGCCAATTGCGTCCAGGGACGGGCAGCCAACGAATTTTCTGGATTGTCTGTTTACGTCTACAACATCTACCTGTGTGACCGGGCTGGTAGTTGTGGATACATTTCAGCACTGGTCTTTGTTTGGACAGTGGGTCATATTGCTTATGATACAAATCGGCGGAATGGGATTTGTGATGATTGGGGTATTGTTTGCAATTATTTTAAGAAGGAAAATTTCGTTGAAGGACCGCAGGCTTCTGCAGGACAGCATCAGTGCACTGAAGCTTGGAGGTGTGGTGCGGCTGGTTAAAAAAGTGTCAAAGGGCGTACTGTTTGTCGAAATGGCAGGGGCGGCATTGTTATCTGTTCGGTTTATACCGGAATTCGGGCTTGCAAAAGGCATTTATTATAGTATTTTTCATTCGGTTTCTGCCTTTTGCAATGCGGGGATTGATTTGATGGGATTCAAGGAGGCTTACTGCTCCATGGTGGATTATTCGGCAGACTGGCTTGTGAATCTGACGCTGATGGGTCTGATCATAATGGGAGGTATTGGTTTTGTCGTATGGGATGATGTCAGTACAAACAAATGGCATTTCAGAAAGTATATGCTACATACGAAAATTGTACTTAGTTTTACAGCAATTCTTCTGGTGGGTTCGACGCTTTTGTTTTATCTGCTGGAAAAAGACCATCTGATGAAAGACATGCCGGCATCCGAGGCAGTTCTGACATCCATGTTCAGTTCGGTGACTGCAAGAACGGCAGGCTTTAATACCATTGATACGGCGGTTGCACAGGGCGGAACAAATCTGTCCGGCGGG
>CANOFI010000143.1 GCA_947565255.1 uncultured Lachnospiraceae bacterium | reverse complement strand
ACAGCTGGTTTTTACGGAAGGTCTCGATAAACTGTTCCAGGAGAAAGTCCAGTTCCTCCATTTTGTTTGCCTTTATAAAGTCCAGAATTTTATTAATCCATTCCGTGCGGTTAATGGTGTTATCTGGAAGCTCTGCCGTGAAATCAGAATAGACAAGGATCTGATTGCTTCCCATCAGAAAGAAATTTTCCAAAAGGGAACGTGCACTCTGGTACGAAAGCGGCAGCTTATGCAGGGTGTACACTGGTTTTCCGATTGTAATATTCAGCTGAATGTGAAGAAGACTTGTAACAAGGTCATGAATTTCCAGACAGGTGTTTTTTGCGCAACAGAACACCTGTTCTCTCGTAGGCGCTGAAAAGTATAGAATCGTCTGGTTCGGCGGTTCCTGAAATGCCTCTCCTGCTTTTGTGGAATACATAATGTCTTTTGCCGTACAAAAAACAGAAAAGGCAGAAAGGAGCGCAGGGCTGGAGGAACTGTTGTTCTCCTGGACTGCCGCGGGTTCTAAAATGGCACAGACGTAGTAGGGACCTTCCAGCTCTGTCTGGAATTCTTCCAGTTTATCAGAGATATAATCCGCAGTCATGGGAGAGGAGGAAATCAATTCCATCAGAAAACGGCTTCTTAAGGTGGGCAGATTTTCATCATAAGAATGCTTGATTTTGTCCAGATACCGCTGCTCCTGCACCCGTTTATCCAGCGAGCCGCGGATTTTCTGCAGTATCTGGGAAAATTCTGCCGCGGTAATGGGTTTGAGAAGATAATCCTGTACCTTGTACCGTACGGCCTGTTTTGCATAATCAAAGTCGTCGTATCCGCTGATGATGACAACCATCACCTGCGGATAATTCTCATAAATATATTTGGAAAGTTCCAGTCCATCCATAAAGGGCATACAGATATCGGTAATGACCAGGTCCAGAGGCTGTTCGTTTAACAGTTTAACCACTTCTCTGGCATTCTGGCAGGTGGCAGCCAGCTCAAAGCCGAGTGTTTCCCATTGGATGGTTTTGCTGATTGCATCGCGAATCAGTGCTTCGTCGTCAACTAAAACTGCTTTATACATGAGTTTCCTTTCTTTAGCGCATAGTTTCTCATTTCATAACTCGAATAGCTTTTCATTGTCAGAGTATCAAATATTTACAAAAGTAAACATTAATAACAGGATAAAGACAATGTCAAAAAAGGTTATAAATAAAAAAACATATTTTAGGAAATATTTTACCATTTTCTGTTTGATTAATCAATATTTTTTAGGCAATGAAAGGAGGTATACTGGAAAATTCAGGCTTTGTAAAGAAACATTTCTGTAACTGTAAAAGATAATGCTGTTTTTACAAGAATGATTGCTTTTTAAATGTAATGTGGGTATAATGTTGGCATATGGGGGATAGAAAAATGGAAATAGAAAATATTTTGGCAAAAAGAATTTCGGCAGCAGGTATAGACAGGGCGTATGTTGAAATTTTTAAGCGTTTGCCGGCCCAAAAACTGATACGGGCTCGTATTGTGAAAATCTGTATGGAGGAGTTTCGGGAATGCAGTATAATAGATATTTATGCAAAAATTGTATAGGAAGAACTTATTTGTACATAATTGGCGGGGCTGCAGGATATGCAAGCTTCGTCATTTTTTTCTGGAGGCCGTTTACGTGGCGATAGCTTAGGGCTTCTATTGATACAATTTATTCAGACGGGAATAATATACTGTGAAAAAACTCGGAAATATTTGAAAATCACTCTGCGTCATGTATTGCTCATAACGCTGCGTAATGAAGTAAAATGATGGTGAAAGGAGAGGAAAGCTATGTCAAAATACACCACTGGAGAAATGGCAAAGCTCTGCGGCGTTTCTGTCAGAACCGTACAATATTATGATTCCCGCGGGATAATGGCGCCCAGTGAACTGACCGAGGGCGGCAGACGGTTATACTCGGAGGAGGACCTCAGACGAATGAAAATCATCTGCTTTCTTCGCGATGTAGGTCTTTCAATCAATAGTATAGGAGAATTGTTGTCTGAAGAAAATCCCTCCGGTGTTATTTCTGTTTTGCTTGAGCAGCAGGAGCAGCTTCTGCAAAAGGAAGTAAGCGAGCGGCAGGAAAAACTGGACAGGCTCAGCGGAATAAGGCGGGAGCTGAAGAGCGTGGAACATTTTTCAATTGAATCCATCGGCGACATAGCGTATGTCATGGAAAATAAGAAAAAAATGAGGCAGCTTCACACGATTTTGCTGGCAACCGGTATCCCTTTGGAAATTTTTCAGTGGATGGCTGTCATTTTGTGGATTGCCGCAGGAATGTGGCAGTTTTTTGCCGTTTATGTTTTGATTGCTGTCCCGTATATAATCTGGATAACAAATTTTTATTTCAAAAGAGTTGCGTATATCTGTCCGCAGTGTCATGAGGTATTTAAGCCTGCATATAAGGAGGTTTTGCTGGCAAAGCATACCCCTGCACTCAGAAAACTCACTTGTACCTCGTGCGGACGCAAAGGATTTTGTGTGGAAACCTATGGAAAGGAGGAAAAGAAAAATGGCTGAGATAATGGAAATGCTTCCGTTTTTGCTTCCGCTGGTAGTGCTCGAGTTTGTTCTGCTGGGTTATACCATTTATCATATTCTGACTCACAACAATTATAAAAGAGGCACCCGCATGCTATGGCTGGTGGTTGTAATCGTCGGCATGAATCTGATCGGACCCGTTTTGTACATTCTGTTTGGAAGGGAGGAGGTATGATATGGATGCGCTCAGAATAAAAAATCTGAAAAAGAGTTTTGGAAGCAGGAAAGTGCTCTGCGGACTTGATTTATCTGTACCTGAACACAGTATTTTCGGTTTCATTGGAAAAAACGGCGCGGGGAAAACAACAACGATGAAGGCAGTGCTTGGACTTCTGAAACCAGATAACGGTGAAATTTATGTGATGGGTGAAAGAGTGCGTTTTGGGCAGACCGGTACGAACAGGCATATCGGATACCTGCCTGATGTACCGGAATTTTATCCCTATATGACGCCGGTGGAATACCTGACCTTTTGCGGGGCGGTCAGCGGGATGAGCAGGTCTGACTCGGAGATGAGGAGCAGAGAGCTGCTGGAGCTGGTTGGTCTCGGCGGGGAATGTCACCGCATCAAAGGATTTTCAAGGGGAATGAAACAGCGCCTTGGGATTGCGCAGGCGCTTTTGAACCGTCCGGGGCTTCTGGTTTGTGACGAGCCGACGTCAGCACTTGACCCCGCGGGGCGGAAGGAAATTCTGGATATACTACTGGCGGTAAGAGAGCAGACAACCGTGCTGTTTTCCACACATATTCTCTCAGATGTCGAGCGCATCTGTACGGAGGCGGCCTTTTTAAATGACGGGAAAATAGCTTTACAGGGAGCGGTTGCAGAAATACGGAACAAACGTTCGAAAGATGAATTTGTTGTTGAAACAGAAAAAAAGGAGGATGCAGAAATGCTTGTAAAGGCATTTAACGACTTGCGTCGTATAGAACAAAACAGACTTGTTTTGCAGGGAGGCGAAATGCGTTTTTTTTCCGTCATGCAGTATATTGCAGAAAATAAGATTTCCGTACAAAAAATGGAGCGGATGGAACCAACTCTTGAATCGCTGTTTCTGGAGGTGATAAAATGAAGTCTTTTGCTGCTTTTTTAAAAAAGGAATTTCTGGATATTGCCCGGACAGGCAGACTTTTCATCGCTGTGTTAGTATTTGTGCTGTCTGGTATGATGAGTTCCGCGATTGCAAAACTGACCCCGTGGATGATGGAGATGTTTGCCGAGACAATGGAGGACAGCGGATTTATTTTTACAAATATCCAGGTAGATGCAATGACCTCCTGGACACAGTTTTTCAAAAATCTTCCCATTGTCCTTATCGCGTTTGTCCTGATGTTCAGCGATATATTTACAAAGGAATACAAATCGGGAACATTGCTGCTTGTATTGTCAAAGGGCTTATCAAGGTACAAGGTTGTCCTTGCAAAAGCAGCGGTTTTATTACTGATGTGGACGTTCGGTTATGGTCTTTGCTTTGGTATCACGTATGGCTACAATGCGTATTTTTGGGATAACAGCATTGTATGCAGCTTGTTTTCTGCGGTTACGGTCTGGTGGTTGTTCGGTGTCTGGGTGATCGGCCTGATGGTTCTGTTTTCGTCTCTTGTGCAGGGCAATACGGGAGTTTCCCTATGTACAGGGGGAACGGTTCTTCTGGCATATTTGCTCTGTATCATGCCAAAATCAAAGGTGTATTCACCTGCAATGCTGATGGATACGGCTTCCCTTTTAAACGAGGCGGTGGGAATAGGCGCATATAGAAAGGCGGTTATTGTTGCGGTTGTTTTCCTTGCAGGCTGTATTGCTGCCAGTATTCCCGTTATGAACAGGAAGCAGCTTTGAGAGCGGGCATACGGATGATGAAACACAATAAAGGGAGAGGGGGTTGTTATATTTTTATTTCGGTGAAATAGTGTGTCTGTAACTCTTGCAGTCTCTCTTTCTATGTTTTATACTAAATAAAAGCAACATAGCCAGAACGCTGGTTTTATCTTGGAAGGAATGAAAAATTATGAACGAACCAAATTTTTCATTGCAATTTAAATCAAAGCAAAACGAAAGGGTGATTTATATGAAAGAGTTTGATAAAACATATGTTTTATTGGAAGACATGCGGAGCGACAGCTACTTTCCGGGGTTTTTGGTGGATAAGGTTGAGAATCTGATTGTTCCGGTGATTTCCGCGCTGGAACAGGGAGAGACAGATCTGCATAGTTTGCAGGTGAAGTTCGATGAAATGACACTTGCGATTAATGCGCTGCAGGATGAATTTGAGGAAAATGACAGTGAGATTGAAACGGTCGCGCGCGACAGCATCGGCGTTACAGTGGATTATATTTTAAAGTGGTTTGGCATTGACATGGACGTAGAAGATGCGATCCGTGAAAGAGACTGGTAGAGCAAAAGGAGGAAGAAACGGCAGAAGATGTGTTTTATGATTTAAGATGACAGGGAAGAAATGGCGCGCTATAAATAAATTGGTGAAAAATGCCGAAGTATAGAATGACAGGTTTCTATGATATAAAATAGGGAGTGGTGAGTATGAATGAAATCAGAAAGGTCACAGAAAATACAGGCATGACGAAGGAAGAGATTGCGGCGTCTGTGGAGAAGAGACTGGAGGAAGCGAAGAAAAAAAGAGAGGCAGAGAGAAAGAAAAGGGCACAGATTGACAGCAAAAAAAGGCTGTTCAAAAAAAAGCTGAAATACAATCATAGAGAGATCGGCAATATGCTTTTGCGTGCAAACCGTTCTCAGAGTGCATTGGCAGTGCTGAGCACAGCAAAAAGCAAATATGCCAGCTTAAAGAAAACGACGGCGACCGGCCAGTATAACAAAAGGGAAGTGGCCAATGCGCTGAACCATGCCAGGCGCATGATTCAGTGTGCGGAGTTAAAGGTGCGCAATCTGAAGGAAGAAGAGCGGGAAAGCAAGAAGCAGAGCCGGGATGGCAGTGCAAAACAGCAGAAAAACAAAAACGAAAGAAAAAAGCAGGTGCAGCAGAAAAATGCCAATAAGGCGAGACGTCTGTATAATGAGCAGATGGCGGAAATTCAAAGGGAGAAGAGGAAGCAGCAGGAACTGGCGCAGAGGTCACGCATGAACCGGTCGAAGGAGCTTGGAAAAATTACAGAAGCAAATATGAAGTATCAGAGCGGGAGGAATATCAGTGAACATGAGGATGCGGCAGTCCTTCTTCTGAATACGCAGATGCCTTTAAGCGAGGAGCAGATCAGAAAGCAGCTGGAGAGAGAGTCGATGCAGGAAGAGTCATCCGGCGGCTCATCGGCAGAGTATGTGGACAATTCCTCAGGAGCGGTGGGTACGGTCGTAGATTTGGAGGTGGTTCCGGAGGCAGTGGGTACGGTTTCTGATATGGCGGCGGCCGAGGTCAGCGTGGATGTGGTGGTGTAGAAGCAGTTTATAAAAGTGGGGCTGTCCATATCGGTATGCCCGCAGTCCGCAAGGACTGGCGTGAAAAATGCAGGCACAATATATAGTGAACACGTGTGGTTATTCAACTATATATTGTGCCTGGTATAATATTGTTACAGTCTCGTTCAGCAAGGTATGGCAGCAGGTTTACAAATCCGGCTGTTTTTTATTTACAGCAAATTAATCATATTTTAGTTGTAATAGGTGAAATATTGTGTTAATATAGTCTAAAGATATAATAACTATAGTTAAAAACAATATATGAAACATTAAGTTAAGAAAATTCCCGTTCTCGCCTTTTTCATTCTTATCTTCGTCAGGTGTTCGCCAAACGTCTTTCC
>CANOFI010000142.1 GCA_947565255.1 uncultured Lachnospiraceae bacterium | reverse complement strand
CGCTTATTTTCATATCGCCGCTTTCAAGGCTTACACTGTCCACATGAAGATTTCTCTTTTCTCATTCTTATCCGCTCCTTTTATATCTTTTTTCGGAAAATGCTGATTAAATCAGTGTTCAACCCTAACGTGCCTGAAAATTCATGTACACTCTGAAAAGCACTGAAAAAATTAATATTTCAATTTTTTCCATAATATTATATATTTTCCTTGTTTTATTCTTTTAGTTGTGATACAATAATTTTGTGAATTATTTCACTGTTTTTGCAAAATTATGATAGTTTTATCATTATTTTGTACTCCTTGTATTTTTATATGAAACAGCCGTTGCTGCCTGACAGGGTTCTATGTCACCCATACACCTGTCCGCTCAACGGCTGTTTGTCTTTATCGTCTACATTCTTTCAGCCATGCCGCCCCGGCCGCCTGGCCGGGACAACAGCTTTCTGCTGATACTACAGCTGGATTGTCACAAAAATATCATAAATCGCTTTTATCGCTGCCTGAAAATCACTGTTTGTCACGCCGATAATAATATTTAACTCGCTGGAACCCTGGTCAATCATTTTGACATTCACATTGGCGTGTGCCAGAGCAGAAAAAATTCTCCCTGCGGTACCGCGCGTAGACTTCATTCCGCGCCCAACCACAGCAATCAGGGCTAAATTTGACTCTAAATCTATGGAATCAGGCTGGCAGCTCCTCTGCAGCTGGGACAGGATTTCCTGTTCCTTTTCCTGAAACGTGTTTTGTTTGACAAATACGGTCATGGTATCAATACCGGACGGTACATGTTCAAAAGAAACCCCATTGTTTTCAAATACCTCCAGCACCCGCTTTCCAAATCCAATCTCCGAATGCATCATATCTTTTTCTATATTAATAGCGACAAAATCCTTTGTCCCGGCAATTCCGGTAATCGTATACTTTGGCTGCAGGGATGTATTGGCAACAATGAGCGTACCGGGGTCATGGGGCGCATTGGTATTCTTAATGTTAATCGGTATTCCTTCTGTTCTCACCGGGAAAATCGCATCTTCATGAAGCACGGTGGCACCCATATAGGATAATTCCCGCAGTTCCTTATAGGTGATTGTCGTAATGACCTCCGGATTGTTGATGATACGGGGATCTGCCACTAAAAATCCCGATACATCCGTCCAGTTTTCATACAAATCGGCCTTGATTGCCCTTGCAACCAGAGAACCGGTCACATCGGAACCGCCCCTGGAAAACGTCTGTACGGTTCCGTCCGCGCGCGCGCCGTAAAATCCAGGAATCACCGCCTTTTCCAACTTTGCCAGTCGTTTTGCCATCACCCTGTCGGTTTTGTCCGGCAAAAAAACGCCCTCGTTATCAAAACAAATGACCTCGGCTGCATCCACGAATTCAAAGCCGAGATATTCTGCCATCACAATCCCGTTTAAATATTCTCCGCGCGATGCGGCATAATTGGTTCCGGCATGTTCCTGAAACTGCTGTGCAATCGTTTCAAATTCTTTTTCCAGTGACAGCGTAAGTCCGAGTCCCTTA
Organism: uncultured Lachnospiraceae bacterium; assembly: GCA_947565255.1. Lineage (GTDB taxonomy): Bacteria > Bacillota > Clostridia > Lachnospirales > Lachnospiraceae > JAAVZI01. The sequence continues at coordinate 4,910 of CANOFI010000142.1, read as the reverse complement.
ATAATCTCGTAATACCGTTCCTTTACCTCTGCCAGCTTTTCTGTAAACGGCTCCCCTTTCTCTGCCAGCGCATAGCATTCGTACAGCAGGTCCGTTACTTTTGTATCGTCAGAAAACCGTTTCCCCGGTGCAGACGGCACTACAAACCTTCTGCCCTCGTTCTCCCGGATGATTTCCCCTGCCTTTTGAAACTGCTGTGCGCTTGCAAGCGAACTTCCGCCAAATTTTACAACTATTTTCTTCATGCCTGAACCAATCCTTTCTGTCTCTTTCTTTATTCAGTATTTGCAAAACTTTTCATTCACTATCAGAGTTTGGACAATCACTCAAAAAATGAAGCGACTTAAAAACGCTTTGGAGCGGAATTTTTGTATCGATTGCCCAAACTCGTCACTCCGAATAAATCTTTCGCAATTACCTTTCTTTATACTGACAGCATAAAAGCTGTCAAATTTTCATAATTGTGTATACAATGAAAACAATTTATATCCCGTACGACATAATACCCATCTATTCTACAACATTTTTTGTAAATATGCAAGAACAATCTAAACAGCCACAAACATGCCGTACACTGCCCTGACTGCCCTTTCAAATTCCTCATCTGCAACCCCGATAATAATATTCAGTTCGCTGGACCCCTGATCAATCATTTTCACATTGACATCCGCATGTGCAAGCGCCGTAAATATTTTACCTGCCGTTCCACGGTGCTCCTTCATCCCGCGCCCCACCACGGCAAGAAGCGAAAGTCCCGTTTCCACTTCCACACTGTCCGCGCCGGTTGCCTCGTAAATCTCGAACAGAATCTTTTCTTTTTTCTCTTCCAGTGCCTCCTGCTTTACAAAGACGGTCATCGTGTCGATTCCGGACGGAACGTGTTCAAAAGAAATCCCATGATTCTGGAATACCTCCAGCACCTTTCTTCCAAACCCAATTTCTGAATTCATCCTGTCCTTTTCTATTGTGACTGCAGCAAATCCCTTTTTTCCTGCAATGCCGGTTATTGTAAATTCCGATTCCTGACAGGTATTTCCCACAATCATGGTTCCTTCTCCACCGGGCGCATTGGTATTTTTAATCTGAATCGGAATGCCGGTTTTGTGAAGCGGCAAAACCGCCTCCTCATGCATGACAACTGCACCCATGTAGGCAAGCTCCCGAAGCTCACGATAAGTAAGAATGCGGATAAGCTTCGGATTCTCCACCACCCGCGGGTCGGCAACAAGAAATCCGGATACATCCGTCCAGTTTTCATATATATCCGCCTGCACGGCTTCCGCCACTAAAGAACCGGTAATGTCCGACCCGCCCCTGGAAAAGGTGTGCACGGCTCCGGCATCGTCCGCCCCATAAAATCCCGGCACGACAACAAACTTCCTGTCTTTGAGCACAGCCTTTAAACGCTCACGGGTTTTCTCATGCAGAAATTCTCCATTTTTGTCAAAACAAATGATCTTCGCCGCATCCACGAACGCAAATCCGAGATACTGCGCCACAATCTTCCCATTTAAGTATTCTCCGCGGGAAACAATATACTCCTGCGCATTCTCTTTTTCCAGATGCACGCATACCGCCTCAAATTCCTGTATCCACTCTTTCCAGAACGCTTCCGAAAGACCAAGTCCCGTAACAATTTCCCGGTAGCGTCCGCATATCTGCTGCATCATCTCTTCATAAGGCCGTCCGGCCTGCGCAAGGTCATACGCCCTGTACAACAGGTCAGTGACTTTTATGTCTCCGTCCCATCTTTTTCCCGGAGCTGAGACAACCACATACTGTCTGCCTTCCTCTTCTTTAATAATGCCGCCCGCTTTTTTTATCTGTGCCGCACAGCTTAAAGAAGTGCCTCCAAATTTTACAACCTTTCTGCTCATATACGATTTCCTTTCCTGTCAAATGGCAAAACTCTCCCCATCACAATTTTAAATCTTGCTTTATCGTATTACGGTTTTTATGAATTTGTCAATACTATCGGTTGAAAAACACATAAAACTTTGGTAAAGTTAGAAATAGGACAAAATTTTTTGTTTTATACTCGAACATTCGTTCTTAGAAAAAGGAGACATTATGGCATTTGATGGAATTGTAACTGCCGCTATGGCAGAGGAATTAAAACATACGTTAACCGGGGCAAGAATTAATAAAATTGCACAGCCGGAACCCGATGAACTGCTTTTTACCTTAAAATCCGGCAGAGACCAGCACCGCCTGCTCATTTCCGCCAGTGCGGGACTGCCTTTCATTTATCTTACAAAACAAAACAAGCCAAGTCCGCTGACCGCGCCGAATTTCTGCATGCTGCTCCGAAAGCACATTCAAAACGGAAAGATTCTTTCGGTTGGACAGCCGGGCTTAGAGCGTGTCATCGATTTTGAAATTGAACATACCAATGAACTCGGTGACCTGTGCAAAAAGCATCTCATCGTGGAGCTGATGGGCAAGCACAGCAATATCATTTTCTGTGATGACAATCATAAAATCATTGACAGCATCAAGCATGTATCCGCGCAGATGAGCTCTGTGCGTGAAGTGCTTCCGGGGCGCGATTATTTTATCCCGGAGACCATGCACAAGCAAAACCCTCTGGCGCTTTCCAGGGAGGCCGTTTCAGACTGTCTGCGCAGCCAGTCCGCGCCCTGCGCCAAAGCGCTCTACAGCACATTTACCGGCATAAGCCCCACCACCGCGCAGGAGGTCTGTTCTCTCGCCTGCATCGACTCCTCCCAGCCTGCAAATTCTCTGAATGAAATGGAGCTTCTGCACTTTGCCGGAATCTTCTGCAGCCTGATGGAGGATGTGCGGCAAAAAGATTTCCACCCCTGCATTATTTACAACAAAAAGGAGCCTGTCGAATTTTCTGCTTTTCCCCTGAGCCAGTATGAAGATTTGCAGAGCCGGCAGTATGACAGCATTTCGGCCGTACTGGAAACCTACTACGCAGACAAAAATGCGTACACCAGAATCCGGCAGAAATCGTCCGACCTCCGCCGCATTGTCCAGACTGCCTTAGAGCGCAGCCGGAAAAAATACGATTTACAGCAAAAACAGCTTCGGGATACCCAAAAACGGGAAAAATACAAAGTGTACGGCGAGCTGATTCACACATACGGATATTCCGTGCCGGAGGGCGCATCCTCCTTTGAAGTACTGAATTATTACACAAATGAAACCATTACCATTCCGCTGGATAAAAATCTGACTACCGCTGAAAATGCACAGAAATATTTTCAGAAATACAACAAACAGAAGCGCACGTTTGAGGCACTCTCAGATTTTATCCAGGAAACAAAAGGGGAAATCGAACATTTAAACTCGGTTGCCACAGCATTGGACATCGCCGTGGCAGAAGAAGATCTGACACAGATTAAAGAAGAACTGACCCAGTGCGGCTATATCCGCCGCAAATTTATTAATAAAAAAGAAAAGAGCAAAAGCAGACCGTTCCACTATCTTTCAAGTGACGGCTACCACATTTATATAGGAAAGAACAATTTACAAAATGACGAACTGACGTTCCATTTCGCCTCGGGAAATGACTGGTGGTTTCACGCCAAGGGCATCCCCGGCTCCCATGTCATCGTAAAAACAAACGGCGAAGAACTGCCCGACCTCGCTTTTGAGGAGGCCGGACGCCTCGCCGCATACTACTCCCAGGGACGCAACAGTGAAAAAGTAGAAATCGATTACACGCTGAAAAAAAATGTCAAAAAACCAAATGGAAGCAAACCGGGATTTGTCGTCTATTACACCAATTACTCTCTCGTCATTGACCCGGATATCAGCGGAATGGAAAAACTGGAATAATCAGGATTCCTCTACTTCCCTGCACGCTTTTAAAAATGCACAGATTTTTTCGTCCGGCACGTTCTGGTCAATGCCGACACAGGAAACAGACAGTCTGCTGCTGTCCGCACCGCCCGCCTTCCAAAGCTTCTGCACTTCCTCGCGGATTTGCTCTTCGGAGGCCTCTAAAAGCCTTGCCGGACTGAATCTTGCATTTAAAAATACATCCGGCAGGTTCTCCCGCACAAATGCAAGGTCAGAGCCCGCACCAACCTCTGCAAACACAAGTCCTTTGATCTTTTTATATCCCTCCACAACATGCTCCATTGTCTGTCCGCAGTGGTGAACGCCGAAATTTCCGAATTCATCTGCCAGACGCTGGTCATGCTTCAGCAGAAACTCTTCATATAATTCATTTGAAATCATTTCCACAGAGCAGTTAGACGTCAGGTAGCATTCCGGAACTGTCTGTTTTGTAATTGCCGTCACCCCGCCTGACAATTGCTTTGAATAGGACTGAAACGTCTTTCCAATCGTAATGGAAAGGTTCGTAATCTCTTCCAAAAGCGCCTCCACTGCCTCCGGGTTCGTATAATATGCAACCATCAGCTCCTGTCCCATTAAATCCAGCGCAATATTCTGAATTCCCATGAGGTTTATATGCGTCTCCACATGACCGTATGTATCCTTTAAATATTCCATCTGCTTTTTTACACCGAGCCATGTCTCATTCGTCTCAAGATTGGGATACTCTAACTCTTCTACCGTATCCTCATCCAGTTCCATGCACACGACCTGCGGAGAATTGTCTTCCTCAAAAATAATGTCGCAGCCCATAATCTGCGAATAGAGATAGCCGCAGGCAAGCAAATCCGAGCCAATCAGCGGACGGCGGGCCGGGTTTTTCTCTCCAATGCCGAATTCACCGAAATGCTCATACAGCTCCTTTCGCATCTTTACATCGCAGTCCATTCGGTACTCCGGTTCACAAAAAAATTCTTCTGTAAAATGAATGCCTGCGTTTTTATACCACCATTTTGGATGGAATGTGATATCGTATTTCATGTTATCCTCCATATTTTTCTTGCGTTACCGCTTTATTATGGTATAATTATAATATGAAA
>CANOFI010000141.1 GCA_947565255.1 uncultured Lachnospiraceae bacterium | reverse complement strand
GAATTTATTGAAATAATCTTATCATATCAGAATGAAGGGAAATTGAAATGGAACTGGAATTTTTCTGTGAACCGGGAACCGATTTGGAATGGTTTACATATTGGAGGCAGTTCTGCATCGACTGGCTGAAGTCGCTGGGCATGAAGGAGGACGAGATGCGTGCACGTGACCACTCGCCGGAGGAATTGTGTTTTTACAGCAAAGGCACGACAGATATTGAATTTTTATTCCCATTTGGCTGGGGCGAGCTGTGGGGAATTGCGGACAGAACCGATTATGATTTGAACCAGCATCAGGAAGTATCCGGTGAGGATATGAGCTATTTTGATGATGAAAAGGGCGAACGGTATGTGCCGTATGTCATTGAACCGTCCCTGGGTGCGGACCGTGTTGTTCTTGCTTTCCTGTGTTCTGCGTATGACGAGGAAAATATCGGCACGGAGGAAAAGCCGGATATGCGGACTGTGCTGCATTTTCATCCCGTGCTGGCGCCGGTTAAGATAGGCGTGCTTCCATTATCTAAGAAGCTAAATGAAGGTGCAGAAAAAGTATTCAAACAGTTATGCAAAAAGTACAACTGTGAATATGATGACCGCGGTAATATTGGAAAACGATACAGAAGACAGGATGAGATTGGAACACCGTTCTGCGTAACCTATGATTTTGACTCAGAGGAGGATGGTGCTGTAACCGTCCGTGACCGTGATACGATGCAGCAGGAACGTGTGAAAATTGCTGATTTGGATGCATATTTTGCAGATAAATTCAGCTTTTAATCTTTGAGTGCGTTTGGTATATATTCATGCCAGCCGCCGCATCATAAAGGGTACCAGGCAACGCCTGGTACCCTTTATGACCAATACCTCCCGCTTTGTGTGATTCAGATACGCTCTGGAGGAGGCTGGTTATAGATATGGCACGGATGTGCCGAGTGGAAATGGAGTGAGAGTAATGAAAAAGTGGACAAGAAAAATTGCATGGAAAAAATTTATAGCGGCAGTCACAGTCGTGACGGTTATGCTTGGGCAATGGAGTTTTATGACCGGCCGGCCCGGTGACGGGACGGTGGTCTGGGCGCAGGAGCAGGAGAGTCTGCTGAAGCCGGGTGTGAAAAAGCTGCCTGCCGATACGGTAAAGTATCAATCCTTTTATGAATGCAGGCAGATTCCCAGCGAAGCACAGGAAGGTATTTATTTTCTCAATGACAGCGTGCTCTCCTTCTATTCCTTTGCTGAGGAGGAGACGGTTGTCGTAAAGACATTTGCGCAGGTGAGGGATTCATTTGTTGCTGCCGACAGGCTGTATGTGCTGGAAAATCAGTATACTGCCGGAGTTGGCTACAGTTCGGTTATTCAGGTTTATAATCTTGACCGCATGGAAGAAGAGAAGACGATTTTGCTTGATTTTTCTGCTTCCGTTATAGGCGCCGACGGGCAGGGGCGTATGTATCTGGCGGGAGGCGATGGGCAGGATACGATGGTGTATCTTCTTTCCGCAGACGGCGTATTGCTGTCGGAGACTTCTGCCGTGGATACCATTTACGATTTCATTGGGTTTGACGATGCGACGGGGAACTTTTATTTTGAGTGCTATTATAACTGGATTTATTGGGGATATGACCATGATATGCGGGCGGTTGGCGCAGGAAATGTTTCAGGGAATACGGTTACTGTGAGCAAATTTATTTTGCAAACAATCAGCCAGATGTATTTCAGTGACAGGCAGCGGGCGGCTGACCTGCTGGGAGGAAAGTATCTCTGTGTGGATTCGCCGCTTTATGCCACAGGGAATCTGATGAATCCGTCAGTTTCCGCTCTGTTTGTTTGGGATTCCAGTCAGAGCAGGGTGACGGAGGGCGAGGCTGAGCATGCGGCGACCGTGTCAAAAAGCTATGCGGACTACGATGAGCTCCACCGTTATGATTCCGTAGGCTCAAGGTGTGTATATAATGAAAAAAATGATTCCGTGATTATCTGTGCGGATAATGACAGCATTGCGGAATTTGATTTTGAGAAGGAAGCTTTTGTGGGTACATACAAAACGGCGCATCCCGTATTTTCACTGGAAAGGTACAGGGATTATGTACTTGCCATTGAAAAAGAAGAGGATGAATATTATCTGGAGTGCATGGAATGGAGGACAGCGGACGCACTGGAGATTCATGCGGATTCTTATGCAATGCAGACAGGAACGTCCATGCAGCTTTCAGTTGAATCGAACGGAACGCTGGAGGAGAGCTATATTTGGGAAAGCTCAGATACGAAAGTTGCTTCTGTGACGGGCAGTGGAAAAGTGTCCGCATGGCATGAGGGCACGGCTGAAATTACAGTTAAGTCTTTGTCGGGGCTGTCGGCTTCCTGTGTTATTCATGTGACAAATGCCGGAGGGGAAAAGAATTTCCAGCAGGAGCTTTTGCTTTCCGGAGCGAAATCGAACAATTGTTCGAATAACAATTACACGATTCGTGCCGGTGTTGTAAACTCCTATCTGATGGAAAATGCAGATGGAACACTGACCAGGGTGGAAGATATAAATGGCAGCGTGCTCGTTGAGACGTATGAGAAAGAGAACGGGAATCTATTAAATACAAAAACGTTAGCTTCGGAGCTTGCCATGTTCGGAGGCTTTTACAGCGGAACGGACGCGAATTACCTGGTGTTCGGACAAACAAACGAACAGGAGCAGGATTCTGCAGAGGTGATGCGGATTGTCAAATATTCCAGGGACTGGGACCGTCTGTCTGCTGTTTCCATAAATGGAGCCAATACATATATTCCGTTTGATGCCGGCTCCCTGCGTATGGCAGAGACAGATGGCAGGCTTTATATCCATACCTGCCATGAAATGTATATGAGTGACGACGGACTGCACCATCAGGCAAATATGACATTTGTAATCAATAAACAGAGTATGGAAGTTGAAGATTCCATGTACGAAGTGGGGAATCTTGCTCAGACAGGCTATGTCAGCCATTCCTTTAACCAGTTTATACAGACGGACGGCGAATTTATATACCGGGCAGACCATGGAGATGCGTATCCGCGTGCAGTTACGCTTACCAGATGCAAGGATGGGGAAAGCATTGAGAGGGTTTCCTATGCACAGCCGTTTAAAATCAGCGGTGCTGCCGGCGATAATTGGACGGGCGTTTCCATCGGCAGTCTGCAGATTGGTTCAGAAAACTGTCTGATTGCGGGCAATTCTGTGCTACAGAAGGAAAATAACGGCGGAGAACAGAAAAATATTTTTGTTACAGTTACCAATAAGGATTCATTCCAGACGAAGGAGGTCTGGTTTACCGATTACAGGGATGGTACCGTAGAGGTGCGCACACCGCAGATGGTAAAGGCTGGGGAAGACTTGTTTTTACTGATGTGGGAGGAAAAGAATTTGTCCACCGGCAGCATTTTTACGAAAATAGTAACGATAGACGGGAATGGAAACAGGACGTCTGATACGGTAACAACCTCCATGCGTCTTTCTGACTGCCAGCCGGTTATGACAAGTGACGGTCTGGTTAAATGGTATGCGGGTGACGGGAGTAAGGTGACACTTTACGCAGTCAATCCCCTTGCGCTGAAGCAGGCGGTTTCAAAGGTGCGGGGCGATGTGAATGGAAATGGAAAAGTCGATCTTCTGGACGCACAGCTTGTTTTGAAGGCGGCGCTGAATCTTATCGCACAGACGCAGGAGGATAAGCTGGCGTCGGATGTCGGCGGCGATGGAAAAGTGGGGTTAGACGATGCGCAGCTGATTTTAAAAGCGGCATTAAACTTAATCAGCCTTTAGAATAGATTTAAAAATTTTGGTATGCCAGAGTGTGCATCAGGAGGAAACAAAGTTCTGGTGCAGTATGTGCGAAGCACATGGTATATTGTTACAAAAAATGGCAATTCTATATATAATAAAGTAAATTCCAGTTTTTATGGGGAAAGCCTAAGGAAGCAATGAATCCATCAGCGCTTCCTTAAAAATGAATGAATAGGAGAATTGCCATGACAAAATCAGACAGAACCGTGTTAAAAGAGACGTATCAGGCGGCGAAAATGTCGGCGGATACGATTCAGAAATTAATCCGCAAAACTGCGGATGAAGATTTGGCAGTCGATTTAAACCGGCAGCTTGGGAAATACCATTCTTTTATGAGAAAAATGCGCCGGCAGATGCGCATGGAAGGGGAACGTCCCGACCAGGAAAGCACATTGGAACGGGCAAAATTCTGGCTTGGAATTCAGGCGGGAACGGCCTTTAACAACAGCGCAGGCCACATTGCCAATATGGTGATGAGGGAAAATACAAAAGGCGTAGGAAAGCTGATGCAGGTCCTTCATAATAACGGAGGCGCACAGGAATGTTATTGTGAGTTTGCAAATGAATTGATGGACTTCACAGAAAGTAGTATAAATCAACTGAAATATTACCTAAAAGTGTTATAAAGACATGAAAAATAAGAAAAAAATCCGGACGGGTTGTCTGCATTTGGCAAAAAATGCTTGCGCCGGTAAAACGACAGTTGTATAATATTCATGGGCAAATGCATAACAGACAGACAGCATTTGCACCAGAATCATTATAGCTTAGGAGGATATTTAAGATGTCATATGTTGATGAAGTGATTGAACTGGTTACGAAAAAAAATGCGGACCAGCCGGAATTTTTACAGGCTGTAAAGGAAGTATTGGAATCTCTGCGTCCGGTCGTGGATGCAAATGAGGAGCGTTACAGAAAGGAAGCTGTCTTAGAGAGAATTACGGAGCCTGACAGACAGATTATGTTCCGTGTGCCGTGGGTAGATGATAAAGGCAATGTTCAGGTGAACAGAGGGTTCCGTGTACAGTTTAACAATGCAATCGGACCGTACAAGGGCGGATTAAGACTTCACCCGTCTGTAAATTTAGGAATCATTAAGTTTTTAGGCTTTGAGCAGATTTTCAAAAATTCTCTTACGAGTCTGCCAATCGGCGGCGGCAAGGGTGGTTCTGATTTTGACCCCAAGGGCAAGTCAGACAGGGAGATTATGGCATTCTGCCAGAGCTTTATGACAGAACTTTGTAAATATATTGGAGCAGATACGGACGTTCCGGCCGGAGATATCGGAACCGGTGCAAGAGAGATTGGATTTATGTTCGGCCAGTACAAAAAAATCCGCGGAATGTATGAGGGCGTACTGACCGGTAAGGGCTTATCTTACGGCGGCTCTCTGGCAAGAACCGAGGCAACCGGATATGGCCTTTTGTATCTGACAGAAGAAATGTTAAAGTGCAACGGAATTGACATTGCAGGCAAGACCGTATGTGTATCCGGTTCCGGAAACGTTGCAATTTATGCAACACAAAAAGCACAACAGTTAGGTGCAAAGGTTGTGACCGTATCGGATTCCACAGGCTGGATTTATGACCCGGAAGGAATCGATGTGGCCCTTTTGAAAGAAGTAAAGGAAGTAAAACGCGCAAGACTGACAGAGTATGCAGCTGCAAGGTCAAGTGCGCAGTATCATGAGGGACGCGGCGTATGGTCAATCAAGTGTGACATTGCACTTCCCTGTGCAACGCAGAACGAGCTTTTGTTAGAAGATGCAAAGCAGCTGGTAGAAAACGGATGCAAGGCAGTTGCAGAGGGCGCTAATATGCCTACGACACTGGAAGCTACAGAATATCTGCAGAAAAATGGAGTATTGTTTGCTCCCGGAAAAGCCGCAAATGCCGGCGGTGTTGCAACATCTGCATTAGAGATGAGCCAGAACAGCGAGAGACTTTCCTGGTCATTTGAGGAAGTGGATTCAAAACTGAAAGGAATTATGGTGAACATTTTCCATAATCTGGATGACGCTGCAAAGAGATACGGCAAAGAAGGCGATTATGTGGCAGGTGCAAATATTGCAGGCTTTGAAAAAGTAGTGGATGCAATGCTTGCACAGGGTGTGTGCTAATACGCGTAATGTATATTGAATTAGGTAAGCTGTAATACGAATATAAGAGTTTTAAACAGGCTGGTGTAAAAGGAACTATATATACAATATGTTGTGGTTTATACAATATGTTGTATATGTGAAGAACTTTTTGCCAGCCTGTTTTATAATTAGAGTGATGTTTGGCATTAAAGAAAAAATATTTTAAATATAAATAAAGATCAAAATATATTCGCTATTGAAGATGAAAAAATTTTTGGAAGAGTTGACAAATGCGTAAAATTGATAGTAAATACTACACCTCTGATAGCGTTGTGTCATGTTGGGCAGCTTGTTATTTTAAAGAAGATTTATGGGAATATTATGATTCTGAAGTAAGAATAAGTATATAAATGTGGTAAAAACAATGGAATTACATGATCTGAGCAAGGATTCGTATATGAAATGTGGGCGGAGCGGAAAACTGCTCCGTATTTTGCTTGTAAAAAGTGTGGAATTATGCAGAGTAGTATGGTATACTTTTTCTGGACAATTCTATTTGGCCATAACCACATAAGGAGCATGACAATGGAG
>CANOFI010000140.1 GCA_947565255.1 uncultured Lachnospiraceae bacterium | reverse complement strand
TGCAGAGGGAGACTGCCGTAAATTCCGATTTGCCCGCCCTCGCATACCCGGTTTAGAATTTAGCTATAATTCCAGTTTTGTGTGCTGGTTTTTTTCTGTATACCCGTCTGGTTTGCTGCATATATTAGATTGAATCAGACCATGGGGTGCGTGAATGGATAAAAAGAAAATAGAACTGGTTATGGCGGTCGTTCTGATTTTGGCCGCAGTGTTGATGTCCACGCAGAGTGCCGTATTTACTGGAGGCGGAAAGGCACAGAAAAAAGGCTGGACAGTGGTAGTGGATGCAGGACATGGGGGAGTAGATCCTGGAAAAATTGGTGTCAATAAAGCGCAGGAGAAGGATATTAATCTCACGATTGCCAAAGAGTTGCAAAAGCAGCTTGAGAAGAAGGGGATTAAGGTTATCATGGTGCGCGAGACAGACAGTGGGTTATATGAAGAAGGAAGCAATGGGAAAAAAGTGCAGGATATGAAAAACCGTTGTCAGCTCATTGATGAGGCGGCCCCGATTTGCACAGTGAGCATTCATCAGAACAGTTATCATGAAGAGAAGATTAAGGGAGCACAGGTTTTTTATTACCAGCATTCTGAGGATGGAAAGGAATTGGCTGAATGCGTGCAGAAGCATATGGTAGAAGAGTTAGATAAGACTAACAAGAGAACGGCAAAAGCCAATGACAGTTATTATCTTCTGAGAAAAACAGAGACGCCGATTGTAATAGTAGAATGCGGTTTTCTATCGAACTGGGAGGAAGCAGAGCTGCTTGTCACAAAAAAATACCAAAAAAAGGTTGCAAAGGCGGTCTGCAATGGAATAGAAGAATATTTGAACGGAATTTCATAAAAATCCTGTGCATTGCGATAGATGAGTGTATGGGTCATTATAGTGTACTTACGCACTTACATTCCGCTAAATGTGTCAGAATACCAGACAGCATACCAGGTTTTGTTTTTGAACTTGTATTTGACCAGGACAGTGTGTATAATATAAATTACACAGGCTGCAATGGGCGTGGGACAGCACAGTTAAAAAGCAGGCAAAAGTTACGCGAAGAGGCATGGAGAAGGAATGGAAACGATACTTTATAAGATTACGGACGTACAGACGGAAAAAGATAAAATCCGGCGGGCCGGTGGTAAAATCCGGCAGGGCGGACTGGTTGCATTTCCGACAGAAACCGTATACGGACTTGGTGCGGATGCGCTCCGGGCCGAAGCAGCCTGCGCCATTTATCGCGCAAAAGGAAGGCCCTCCGACAATCCCCTTATAATACATATTGCAGCATGGGAAGCGATGGAGCGCATCGCTTTGGAGTTGCCGGATACTGCGAAGAAGCTGGCGGATGCTTTTTGGCCGGGACCGCTTACTATGATTGTAAAAAAAGCGGCCTGCGTGCCGGATGAAACAACAGGGGGACTGGATACGGCGGCGGTGCGGATGCCTGCTCATCCGCTGGCGCTAGCATTAATTGAGGAAGCAGGCGGATATATTGCGGCTCCGAGCGCCAATACATCAGGAAGACCCAGTCCCACAGCTGCGCAGCATGTGATAGAGGATTTATGGGGAAAAATTGATATTATTTTAGATGGCGGTCCGGTTGGCATTGGTTTAGAGTCCACGATTGTGGACTTAAGCAGCGATGTGCCGACCATTTTAAGACCGGGGGCGGTTACCCCGGCTATGCTGGAAGCGGTCATTGGAAGGATACAGATGGACAAAGGGCTGATTGCGGAGGATTCCGGAGAAAAGCCGAAAGCGCCGGGAATGAAATACCGGCATTATGCCCCGAAGGCTTCGCTGATTGTAGTGGAGGGTTCAAAGCAGGCCGTGGCGGATGAGATTAATCGCCGGGTTTGTCAGTATGAAAAGGAAAAAGTGGGCATTATCTGTTCAGAAGAAACCGCTGCGCAGTATCCCTATGGTATAGTGAAAACGATAGGGAGCACAAAGGATGAAACAGGCATTGCACGGAATTTATATGGAATTTTGCGGGAATTTGATATGCTCAGGGTAACATGTATCTATTCTGAGTCATTTGATACACCAGTGCTTGGGCAGGCGATTATGAACCGCCTTTTAAAGGCGGCGGGGCAGAAAAAAATTATTGCAGAATGAGAGGTTTCTGCTCACGGTATTTTTCTGACTGCAGGATCAGGAAAGTGGGTTACACGATAAATTACGTTCCAGAAAAGGAGAAGAAGATGATAGCATTAGGAAGTGACCAGGCAGGATTTGAACTGAAACAGGAAATTATAAAATATTTAGAAGAAAAAGGGCTGGAATATAAAGATTTTGGCTCGTATGATGACCAGCCATGTGATTATCCGGTGTACGGGAAAAAAGTGGCGCATGCTGTGGCAGATGGTATATGTGAAAAGGGCATTCTGATTTGCGGAACCGGTATTGGTATTTCGATTGCAGCCAATAAAGTAAAGGGCATCCGGGCAGCAGTGTGTTCGGATTGTTTCAGTGCGGAGGCAACCAGGCTTCATAATGATGCCAACATTGTGGCGATGGGTGCAAGAGTGTTAGGACCGGGGCTGGCGGTAAAAATTGTCGATACCTTTTTAAACACTGAATTTTCAGGGGTGGAGCGCCACATCAGGAGAGTGCAGATGATAGAGGAGGAATAGAAAGTAAAAGCCGGAGGTAAAAAATATGGACAAGAGGTTATTGTTTGTGTTTAATCCACGTGCAGGGAAGGGAAAGATTAAACCCAGACTGGTGGATATGATTGATGAATTTATAAAAGGCGGATACTGGGTTACTGCCTACACAACCCAATGCGTTGAGGATGCGCGGGAGGTGGTTGCGCAGCATGCGAAATATTACGACATGGTAGTCTGCAGCGGCGGGGACGGAACTTTAAACGAAGTGGTAAACGGAATGCTGGAATCGGAGGTGAACATTCCCATAGGGTACATTCCGGCAGGCACGACAAATGACTATGGCAAAAGCCTTGGTATTCCCAAAAATATGCTGAAAGCAGCCAAGGTGGCCGCATACGGAACAGATTTTCAGAGTGATCTTGGAAGAATGAATGGAAAAAGCTTTGTGTATGTGGCGGCGTTTGGGGCATTTACAGAAGTATCCTATCAGACAAGCCAGCAGGCAAAAAATTTCCTGGGACATTCGGCTTATATTCTGGAGGGAATGAAAAGTCTTGCCAGCATCAAATCCTACCAGATGAAAATTAAGATGGATGATGTGGAATTAGAGGATTCTTTTTTATTTGGGATGGTCAGCAATACGGTTTCGGTAGGCGGGTTCCGAAGTCTGGCCGGCAAAAATATTTTGCTCGATGACGGATTGTTTGAGGCGGTTTTTGTGCGCAAGCCATCCAATCCGATTGAATTTCAGGAAATGCTGGCAGGTCTTGTCATTGACAGTATTGATGCCAAATGTATTTATAAATATAAAGTGAGACGTGTGGAGATAGAGGCAGATGTAGAGGTGCCGTGGACCCTGGACGGGGAGTATGGAGGAGACCACAGCAAGGTCGTGATAGAAAATATGATGCGTGCGTTTGCAATCCGCATTGATGAGGAGCGCATGAAGCTGTCCTCCGAACAGTCGGATTTGGCAGAGGAGGACGATGATGAGGAAGAGGCGGACGCAGAAGAATAATGCAGGGTAGTTAAGCTGAATATGAGTAAGATGGTTAATCGCATTTGCCATATATAATATAGGTAAGTAAGGCAGACTATCAAGATAGACAGCCGCATTTGCCAATATTGAAAATAGGCAGGGAAAGCAGATTATCAAAACCATGCATATAAATAAAAAAACTGTAAAATAAGGTTTCATTTTTGGAAAAATAAGGTTATACTATAGGTAGCAGTTCAAAAATAGGAGGTAAAAGTATGTTAGTATCAGCAAAAGAAATGTTACAAAAGGCAAAGGCAGGGCATTATGCTGTCGGGCAGTTTAATATCAACAATTTAGAGTGGACCAAGGCAGCGCTGCTTGCCGCAGAGGAATGTAAGTCCCCGATTATTCTCGGTGTTTCCGAAGGAGCAGGAAAGTATATGACAGGTTATAAAACTGTTGTGGGTATGGTGAACGGTATGCTGGAAGAGATGAAACCAACAGTTCCGGTTGCACTGCATTTGGACCATGGCAGCTATGAAGGCTGCATGAAATGTATTGAGGCGGGATTTTCCTCAATTATGTTCGACGGTTCCCATTATCCGATTGAAGAAAATATTGCGAAGACAAAAGAACTGGTATCGATTTGTGCAGAAAAGGGAATGTCCCTGGAGGCAGAGGTCGGCTCTATCGGCGGAGAAGAGGACGGGGTCATCGGTGCAGGGGAAGTAGCTGACCCGAAGGAATGCAAAGCGATTGCAGATTTAGGAGTTACCATGCTGGCAGCAGGAATTGGAAATATCCATGGAAAATATCCGGAAAACTGGGCGGGCTTAAGTTTTGAAACTTTAGATGCCATCCAGGCACTGACAGGGGACATGCCGCTGGTTCTCCACGGAGGAACAGGCATTCCGGAGGATATGATAAAAAAAGCGATTAATCTCGGTGTGGCGAAAATAAATGTCAATACAGAATGTCAGTTAAGTTTTGCAGCAGCCACAAGAGAATATGTTGAAGCTGGAAAGGATCTGCAGGGGAAAGGATTTGACCCGCGTAAGCTGTTAATGCCAGGCCAGGAGGCCATTAAAGCGACAGTCATAGAAAAGATGAAGCTGTTTGGTTCTGCAGGAAAGGCATAAAGACGGTATTTGAACATGGATATAGAATTGTGTTTATTTAAGGGCGGCGTGCGAAGGGCGCTCACAATGAGCTTTGATGATGGAAAAAAGTTTGATGTTCCCTTAGCACAGATGTTTGAACGGTATGGGATTAAGGGAACGTTTCATTTAAACAGTGGGAACCTGAATAAAGAAACATATCTGACCGATGAGGACGTGCGCATGATTGGAAAAAATCATGAGATTTCTGTTCACGGGAAAACGCATCCGTTTCTGGACAAGATTCCGCTTCCCTTTGCTTTGGAAGAGGTGCTGGAAGACAAAAAAGCTCTGGAGCAGCTTTGTGATTCCCCTGTCAGGGGAATGTCTTATCCGTATGGGACTTACAATCAGGATGTAATACAGGCGCTTAAGGCTGCCGGAATGGAATACAGCCGTACAATCAATAATACGAAGAGTTTTTATTTGCCGGAAAATTTTATGGAGTGGAATCCGACCTGCCATCAGTCAGCTGATTTAAATATGCTGTGGGAAAAGTTTATGAAATTTAATAAACACATCCGGTTATTTTATATATGGGGACACAGTTATGAGTTTGACCGTGACAAATCCTGGGACCGAATGGAGGAATTCTGTAAAACAGCGGGAAATAACAGCGATGTGTGGTATGCAACCAACATTGAGCTGAAAGATTACATTGCAGCGATGAGAAGCCTGGTATTTTCCGCGGACCGTACAAAGGTTTATAATCCATCCGCACAGGAGGTATGGCTGCGCGCGGACGGAGAGGCGGTCAGTGTGAAGCCGGGAGAATGTAAAAAACTTGCCTGAGCAAAATAATTGGCATAGATGTAAAAGAAAGGCGTTTGTAATGGTGTAAATAGGCACTTGCTGCAGGAAAACGCAAAGCTGTTGAAAAATAAATTGTATTAATTTGTTTATACAATATGGAGCTGCCGTAAAAGCAAGCTGAAGTACAATATATAGTATAGGAAATCAAGTAATTAAAACTATATAATAGTACTCCGGCATTGTCTTGTGGCAGCTCAAATTATATGCGGTCGTCTTTATAATTGTTATTTGAGGCA
Organism: uncultured Lachnospiraceae bacterium; assembly: GCA_947565255.1. Lineage (GTDB taxonomy): Bacteria > Bacillota > Clostridia > Lachnospirales > Lachnospiraceae > JAAVZI01. The sequence continues at coordinate 734 of CANOFI010000140.1, read as the reverse complement.
TGCTTTTCCTTCATCATCCGTTTGTGTTCATACATGGCGGCATCCGCACGCTCCTGTACACGCCAGAGGCTTGTATCGGATTCGGGTTCATAGTAGGCAATGCCATATGCAATGGATACATGTTCCAGCAGCGGAAGTGTGGCATTTATTTTTTCACAGGCCTTTTCCATTGCAGAAATACCAAGGTTATATTTTTCCTTGACATGATTAATCAGAATTACAATAAATTCATCTCCTCCGAAACGGTAACATTCGCCATATTCTTCAAATCCGGTGTGGATGGCATCTGCGGCATTTTTGAGGAGACGGTCTCCGGCCACATGACCCAGCATATCGTTGGTTCGTTTCAAAAAGTTCAAATCCATCTGGATAATCGCAATGGAAGAGTTTTTATTTGATGATTTTTCTAATTCATCCATATCGCGGTTTAATGCAGTCCGGTTATTTAATTCAGTCAGGGAATCAACATAAGCTGCATTTTCCAGTGTCAGAGAATTGGCGCCAATATTGATGTATTTGGAGAATTCTGCGACGGAGTTCTGTATTACGATTAGTAACATTGCAAATAATACATAGTATGACAGAATCAGATAACGATTGTTCGGAGAAACACACAGGTATACAATCAGTTCAATTCCAAATGCAATCAGAAAAATCACATGAACAATACGGGATATATTGTTTTTTATAGCAGCCATACTAAAATGTTCTAACAATGTTCTGTTCCACTCTCT
>CANOFI010000139.1 GCA_947565255.1 uncultured Lachnospiraceae bacterium | reverse complement strand
GAGATTATTGTCAGTGATAATTCTACAGATGGGAATATGGAGGTTTGTCAGGTTTGTCAGGATTTGGACTCCCCGCATATCCGATATGTAAAAACGCCAAGAAACCTGCCGCTTACCAAAAGTTTCGAATTCGCATTTTTGCAGGCGAAAGGTGAGTTTATATTTTCAATTGGTTCAGATGACGGAGTATGTCCATGGACGCTGTCAATACTGAAAGAAGTCCTGGGCAAATATCCGGATGAATATATTCTGCAGTGGGTACGCGGGTTTTATGGATGGAATGGATGGCAAAGCAGCAGTGAGGATCGTTTAGTAATTCCGGGAAGATATGAGCCAGGTGACATGCGGATGCATTATGTGGACAGAACAGAGTATTTTGCAAGAATACTGAAAGATGTTTCCTGGATCTTTTCTTTGCCGAATCTATATTTAAATTCAGGTTTTCGGCGTTCTTATCTGCAGATTTTATTGAAAGAGACGGGGCGTTTGTGGAACGGATGCAATCAGGATGTGTATATTGGGGTTATGAATGCCGCCATTAATAAGCAGATTTTAAATATAGAATATCCGCTTGTCATTGCTGGAATGTCAGATAATTCACTTGGCTATCAGGTCAACAGGCCGCAGAATCAGCAAATGTCTGAGGAAATTAAGAGAGAAATACAAAAATCACTGAATGTGGGAGATAATATTGGAGGATATGTCAATAACAGGGTAATATGTAAAATGCCCTTTGGTACAGGGGATACAGCCTCTATGTATGCGAATCTTCTAACAGCCATTCAACTGGGGATTTTACCTGATGAATGGGAAAAAGTATTATTAGATGATAAAAAAATGTTTCTTCAGATTATATCTGAGTATGATTTGAGAGATGATTATTTTGACATGTATATCCATTATGCCAGAAGACTTGCACAGAATAAAGGCGCAGATTTTCAGCAGTGGTTTGATCATACGATATATAATAAAGTAATGCAGCCCCGGCTATATACTCCGTCAGAAGAAAAAGGGATGGAGAAAAAGAAAGGTTACAAGGAAGGGCCGACAGAAGGCGGCGGTCTTGCGATTGATGCGTGTAGGTTTGGAGTTACCAATATAGCGGAGGCGATGGAGTTATTTGAACAATGGATTTACTGGACGCCGGAACGATGGCAGCAGGAATTAGAGAAGAGAGCGGGCAAATGATTAAACGAGTGATTGTAACCGGCGGCACCGGAGTTACCGGCAATGCATTAGTAAAGTATCTGTTAAAACAGAATATAGAGGTAACGGCACTTGTACGCCCCGGTTCCTTCAGGAGGTGTTTTTTGCCGAAAGAGCATCCATTACTGACAATTGTGGACTGTGGTCTGGAGGAATATGGAACGATCGGACCGCAACTATCGCATAATAATTATGATGTGTTTTTTCATCTTGCATGGGACGGTTCGACAGGGAAGCAAAAGGTCGGCAACCGTAACCAGTTTAAGCTGCAGAACCAGAATGTAACCTATGCGCTGGATGCGGTGGAGCTTTGCCATACATTGCACTGTCCGGTATTTTTGATGACAGGCTCCCAGGCGGCTTATGGGAGAAAGGAAATTCCGATTTCTGAGGAGATGGAGAAGAAGCCGGAAAATGGGTATGGAATGGCGAAGCTATGCGCGGAAGGGATGACAAGGCTTTTGTGCCGGCAATATGGAATCCGCCATATTTGGGCAATTCTGTTCAGTATATATGGGCCGTGCGATGCCACGGAAAGTCTGATTGATACGACCGTCAGGGGCCTCCTTAAAGGAGAGACACTTCCTTATACAAAGGGTGAGCAACAGTGGGATTATCTGTATTCCTTTGATGCGGCGCGGGCGCTGCATCTGCTTGCGGAGCGTGGAGCTGACGGCGAGGTGTATCATGTGGCAAATGGAAAAAGTCTTCCGTTAAAGCATTATATTGAAGAAATATACCGGATTGCCGCGCCGGAAAAGAAACCAAGACTGGGTGAACTGCCTTATGCGCCGAACCAGGTGATGTTTCTTGGAGCGGATATTACAAAACTGCATGAGCTGACGGGATATATGCCGGAATATTCGTTTGAAGATGGAATACGTGAGATTGTGGAAAGCATTGAGCGAGAAAGATAAGGAGTAAAGTCATGATAAAATGCCGTTGCTGCGGACAGATATTACCAAAAACAGATTTAATAACATATAGCAATATGCCGAAAAGCGCACAGTTTTTTCCGAAGGAAGCTGAGTTGGATGCAGAATGCGGGGTGGATATCCAGCTGAAACAGTGCGCGTACTGCGGGCTGGTACAGGCGGCCGGACAGCCGGTTTCCTATTACCGGGATGTCATCCGTGCAACCGGCGTATCCTGCGAAATGAGAAAATTTCGTGAAAAGCAGTATCAAAGCTGGGTAGAGGAATTTGCACTGCAGGAGAAAAAAATAATTGAAATCGGCTGCGGCTGCGGGGAATATATGGCATTTATGGAACAGACAAAAGCAGATGTGTATGGATTAGAGCATCTGACGGCGTCAGTCAGGACAGGAAAAAAGGCCGGACACCGGATTTATGAAGGCTTTGTGGAGACAGAGGAGTATCTGATTCCGGAGGGGCCGTATGATGGTTTTTATATGATGAATTTTCTGGAGCACATTCCAGAGCCGGGTGTTTTTCTGCGGGGGATTGCCAATAATCTGAACGATGGAGCGGCTGGACTTGTAGAGGTTCCGAATTTTGATATGATGCTTCAGAAGTCGTTGTATTCGGAATTTATCCAGGATCATCTGAGTTATTTTACAGAAGACACATTAAGAAATGTATTGGAAATGAATGGATTTGAAGTATTGCAGTGCGGCAGTATCTGGTATGATTACATTTTGTCTGCCAGGGTGCGCAGGCGTGTTCCTGTAAACGTAGATGGGTTTTTAAAAAAGCAGGAGCAGATAAAGAAGCAGCTGAGGCAGTTTTTGGAGGAACAAAAGTGTATGGGCCGCAGAGTGGCGGCATGGGGCGCCGGGCATCAGGCGCTGGCCAATCTTTCCCTGCTGGAGATGGCGGACGATATAGTGTATGTTATTGATTCTGCGGCATTTAAGCAGGATAAATATACGCCGGCAACACACATTCCGATTGTTGCGCCGCAGCGCTTGGAGAAAGGCGAGGTGCAGACTGTGATTATTATGGCGGCCGGATATTCGGCCGAAGTGTGGGGGATTATGGACAAAGAGTATCCCGGCATAGAAAAAGTAATTTTAACAGAGGATGGTCTGCAGACAATAAATTAGGAAAAAATTGCCTGAGCTATAGTCAGAATGAAAACAGAACGAATCAGATTGGAGAGGAAAAATGTCAAAAAGTGAACAGCTGAAAAATCAGATTTTAGAACTGACAAAACAATACTATCAGGAAAAATATGGACAGGAGGAGACGTTTCAGCCGGGCGACCGCATCAATTATGCGGGAAGATGCTTTGATGAGAAGGAAATGGTCAATCTTGTAGACTCCTCTCTGGAGTTCTGGCTGACTGCCGGGCGGTATACGAAGGAATTTGAGAAAAAGATGCGGGAATATCTGGGCATCCGGTATTGCTCCGTAGTAAACTCCGGTTCTTCGGCGAACCTGATTGCATTTATGGCACTGACATCGCATAAGCTGGGCGAACGCCGTATTAAAAAAGGGGATGAGGTCATTACGGTCGCAGCTGCTTTTCCAACAACGGTTGCGCCGATTATCCAGTATGGAGCGGTGCCGGTTTTTGTCGATGTGACAATTCCGCAATATAATATAGATGCGAGTCAGCTTGAAGCTGCCTGTACGGATAAAACAAAGGCCGTCATGATTGCGCATACCCTGGGGAACCCATTTGATTTAGAGGCGGTAAAAACATTTTGTGACAACCATAACCTTTGGCTGGTGGAGGATAACTGTGATGCGTTAGGCTCGGAATATACATACCGGGGGAAAACGTATAAAACAGGCACGCTTGGAGATATCGGCACGTCCAGCTTCTATCCGCCGCATCATATTACGATGGGAGAAGGCGGGGCAGTCTATACAGATAACCTGGAATTGTACCGCATTATTAATTCAATGCGCGACTGGGGCCGGGACTGCTTTTGTGACCCGGGACAGGACGGAAGATGCGGACACCGGTACGAACAACAGTTCGGAGAGCTTCCTGCGGGCTACGATCATAAATATGTGTATTCCCATCTTGGATATAATCTGAAGGCAACAGACATGCAGGCTGCAGTCGGCTGCGCACAGGTGGATAAGCTGGAATCGTATACTGCTTTGCGTAAAAAACACTGGTGTGTTTTAAATGAGCTGCTGAAGGAGACAGAACCGCATCTCATACTGCCGCAGGCAGAAAAGAATGCCGATCCGAGCTGGTTTGGCTATATGATAACTGTGTCGGAGGATGCCTCTTTTACAAGAGACGAGCTGGTGGGAGAGCTGGAGCAGCATAATATTCAGACGAGGAATTTGTTTGCGGGCAATATTATCAAACACCCGTGTTTTGATGAGTATAGAGGAAATGATCACATTTACAGGGTAACAGGCGATTTGGAAAATACGGACCGGATTATGAACCAGACATTCTGGATAGGGGTTTATCCGGGGATGACAAAGGAAAAGCTGGAATATATGGCGGATGTTATCCGAAAGTTTGTAAAAAGATATTCGTAACTGGCAGTCGCATCAGTTGGCAGCACTGTTTTGAAAGTTTGTAGAAAATCAGATGAATCAGGGGATGACACAGATGGAAAAAGATTTTTGGAGAGGAAAAAGGGTGCTTGTCACCGGACATACAGGATTTAAGGGTTCGTGGCTCGTCATCTGGCTTTTGTCCATGGGGGCTGAGGTGACAGGGTATGCGCTTGAGCCGAAAACAGAGCGCGACAATTTTGCTGCTGCTCGTTTATCAGAAAGGATAAAGGATATCCGTGGAGATATCCGGGACAGGGAACGTTTGCAGACCGCGTTCAGGGAGTGTCAGCCGGAGATTGTATTTCATCTGGCGGCACAGCCGCTTGTGCTGACTTCGTATGAGGAGCCTTATGAGACGTACGAGGTGAATGTCATGGGTACGCTCAACGTGCTGGAGGCGGTGCGTTTTACTGAATCTGTACGTACTGCGGTTATGATTACAACTGATAAATGTTATGAAAACAGGGAAACGATGGAAGGCTATAAAGAGACAGACCCGTTTGGAGGGTATGACCCGTACAGCGCAAGCAAGGCCTGCGACGAGATATTGATTGCATCCTATCGAAACTCATTTTTTCCGCCAGAAAAGTATGAGGAACATCAAAAAGCGGTCGCGTCCGTGCGTGCGGGAAATGTGATCGGCGGCGGGGACTGGGCCGAAAACCGCATTATTCCGGATTGTATTCGTGCGCTGGAAAAAGGGGAACCGGTTCTGATTCGTAACCGCTATGCCATCCGTCCATGGCAGCATGTGTTAGAGCCGTTAGGCGGATATCTTTTTTTAGCGGAACAGCTGTATAAAAATCCGCAGGCATATTCCGGCGGATGGAATTTCGGCCCGGAAAGCGATGCAGTCTGGACGGTATGGGATGTGGCGGAGTGTGTCGTACAAAATTATGGAAAGGGAAGTCTGAAGGACGGTACACAGGCAGATGCGAAGCATGAAGCCGGAAAACTGCTTTTGAATATTGACAAGGCCAAAACGCAGCTTGGCTGGAAGCCGAAACTCGATATTCCGACAGCAGTGCGCTGGACAGTGGAATGGTATAAGAGTGAGCTGTGTGATACATTTGAGGTTTGTGAAAGGCAGATACGTAAATACAGGGAGTTGTAGGATGATGGAATTGTGGTAAAGTATGATTTCGAAAAAAATAGTGAAAGGTGATTAGTATGAAACAAGTATGCGAGGAAAAAGGTTCATACCGGAGAATGGTAGAAGAAGTGCATAATAAATGGAAAGACAGAAGTTTGTTTTTTGTCGGAGACGTAAAAAAAGCCAGAGATTTGGAATATATATTTCAGATTTCTTTTGCAAGGATAGGAAATATAACGGATGTCATACATAAATCAGAAAATGTCTTTGTTATTTTTTGCAGAACGTTTCATGAAGAAGATGTACAAAGAATAATTATACAGAATGATTTAGAATATAACAAAAGTTATTGTTATGATGAAGATTTGTTTGATTTTCTTAATCATTTTGCAGCGGAGGAATTTCTTTCAGGAGATATTGCCATATGGGGAATTGGCTCATTAAGTCATTATTTTTTAGAAAACTTTCATAAGCGGAGTATTCAGGTAAAATATTTTGTTTGTACAGAAAAAAAACAAAATGAAATGAATGGCATACCGATTTTAACACCCAGTGAAATAAAAGAAAAAAATGTAAAAATTGTAATTGCAGTCAATTATCATTATTTTCATGAAATAGAGAAAAAATGTAAAGAGATTGGTATCGCTGAGTCCAGATATATTCACTATAGTGAATTAATGGATAATCCGGGAGATTTGTTAAGAAAAACTTATTATGATGACAGTTATTATCATATAGACTGGTTTTGACGAAGAGACTGTGCGCGGGGTTGCGATGCAGGTTAAAGAGC
>CANOFI010000138.1 GCA_947565255.1 uncultured Lachnospiraceae bacterium | reverse complement strand
CTCCTCGTAGTCATCCAATTCTTCGTATTCGTCCGACTCCTCCGGTTCCTCTTCACCCGCCACAATATAATCACCTACCACAAAAGGCTTTACCAGTAAAATAATGACTCCGCCGGCAAGATTCGACAGACTTCCCTGCAGTGCCATGCCGATTGCAAGACCTGCAGAGCCGACCACTGCAATAATTGAAGAAGAGGCTATGCCGAATCTTCCGACAATAATCATAATTAAAACGACATATAAAATGTATTTGACAAGGGAATCCAAAAACTGTATGACCCCTTTTTCCGCCCCTGTACGTTCTAAAGAACGCCGTACAATTTTGCGCAGCAGCTTTATTACCTTAACCCCGATGAAAAAAATCAGTGCTGTAATGAGAAGCTCTATGCCAAATGAAATCAGCGCCGGAATGCTGTCTTTTACATATTTTACAAATACATTCGCCTGTTTTGCAACATCCTCCACCGCCTCCGGGACATCAGAATCTGCTAAAAACATCGGTGCCATCACATCACCTCCTCTTTTGCCTGTGCTCTACTTCCTTTGCCGCCTTCATCTGCTTTTCTGCATTTCCAGCCGCATCCTCCTCCTGCATTTTCTGATGCAGCGTTTCTTTCAAAAGACTTTTCTTTGTCCCAGATGTGCTTTTTGTTTCTGCCGGAGGATTATACTGGAAAACAGATATCCCAGACGGCGCCACCTTAACTGTAACCGAATAGTCTCTTCCGTCGCACGGCTCCTTTTTCGCCTGTTTCATTCCCGGATTTAAAAAACCAAACCCTCCGAATTCTTCTGCATCGCTGTTAAAAATTTCTTTGTATTTTCCACTGTAGGGAACCCCGATTTTGTAATCATTATGGGGAAGCGGAGAAAAGTTACATATTATCAGCAGCGTATCGTTTTTTCTCTTTGTTTTTCTGACAAATGAAATGATATTTTCATCGGCCGAAATCTGGTTTATCCATTCAAACCCTTCCGCATCATAATCCATCTCATACAGTGCAGGCAGCATCCGGTATAGCTTGTTCCATTCTGCAAGATACTCCGGCTGTTCCTGTGCAAACTCAGCGCCGATCATTTTTTTGCCGGGATGACACATCATATAGCCGTACATCGTGCGTAAATTTGCCCATTTGGCAGACTCATCCCCCGGCATCCTCCCATACAGGCATCCGGCGCCGGTATACTCCCATGAAACCGGCAGAATAAACTGCTCGGTATAGGCATATACCATACTCATCAGCAAATCATAATAAGACCCCGAACGGAAATATGGATCCAACTGCATATACTGCATCACATCCCTTGTCCAGCCGTCATTCAGCTTCAAATCAAATCCTAATCCGCCCTCCTCAACCGGTGCGGTCATGTTCGGCCACCCGGATTTATCGTCTGCTTCTAACAAAACATCCGGATACATTTTTTTGAACATAGAATTTAAATGTTTAAAAAATTCAATTCCATCCAGATTTTCATTGCCGCCATACATATTTGGAAGCCATTCTCCCATTCCCTTGTCATAATCCAGATACAGCACTGCATCCGCCTTTTTCACAACCACTCCGTCTATGTGGTACTTGTCCGCCCAGAACAATGCGTTGGATATGAGAAAATTTTTGACCTCCGGTCTGGCATAGTTAAAAATACATGCATTTCTTACACGGTTAAATCCCTGTCTTGCATCTCTGTGTTCATACAGAAATGTCCCGTCAAACGCACTCAGGCCATACTGGTTCCTCTCAAAAAATATTGGGGTCCATTCCAACAAAACACCGATTCCCGCCGTATGAAGCACATTAACAAAATACTGAAAATCCTCCGCTGCTCCATAACGGCCCGCTACAGCATAATATCCATATGTGCCGGAGTCTCCTGCTCCTTCCCCGGTATACTCCATCACAGACATAAGCTGCACGTGCGTATATCCATTTTGTTGCACATAGCTCTTTATAGCCTCTGCGAGCTCTCTGTAATCAGGAGCGGTTCCATCCGCCTTTTTTTCTAAAAATGTTTCCAAATCCACCTGCAAAACCGACATGGCGCTGCTGCGAAAATCCATCTTTTTCCGCTTTGCTAGCCACTCCTCATCCTCCCAGGAAAATGCATGCAGATTACTTACAATCGAAGCAGCCTCCGGCATCTGGCCGACTGCATATCCATATGGGTCCGTCTTTAAACTAATCTGGTTTCCTTTTAATTTTAATTCGTACTTATAAATACATCCTGCCGACAGGCCCGGAATAAATAATTCAAACACACCGGAATCCCACAATCTTCTCATCTGGTGACAGCGTCCGTCCCACTGGTTAAAATCACCAACCACACTGACCCTGACCGCATTCGGCGCCCAGACAGAAAAAAGGACACCGTCAACGCCATCCAAGGTCATTTCCTGTGCCCCCATTTTTTCATAGATACGATAATGTATTCCACAAGTAAACTTCTGTGTGTCCTCCTGTCCCCACACCGGCTCAAAGCAATATGGATCCTTTATCTCTTCCTCTTCGCCCGACTGCCATGCTACCAGAAGTGTATATTCCGACGCAGCCTTTTTAGGAAGAAGAACCGCAAAAAATCCCGGCTTTTCTATTAATTCCATAGGATAAAGCCTTCCATCCTGCAGTTTTACGGTCACCTTTTGCGCTGTCGGCAAAAATGTCTGGATCAGAATTCCCTTTGAAGTTTTATGTGGTCCTAAAATCGCGTGCGGGTCATCAGATTCCGAATAAATAATGGTTTCAATTTCCGGCCAGTCCATCAAATCATATAATGTCTTTGCCATCCGCAACGTCCTCTCTTATAATTCGATACTGCTGCCCTGCCCATTAATCACATAATAAGCCGCGTTGTCTTCCGGCTTAATATAGATATTAAACTCTTTAATGGAAGTTGCTTTCTTGTTCTCTTCCTCACACCATTTTTCAATAATTTTCGAAATTAATTCCTCCTGGTTTACTTCTCTTCCTGAAAACTGAACAAAAACATTCGCCTTCTTTGCCGCTGCAGGTGTCTTTGCTGCAGGCTCTTTCTCTGCCTTTGCTGTTGTTGCTTTTGCTGCCGGCTTCTTTGCCGCCGGTTTCTTAGCTACCGGTTTTTTTGCCGCCGGCTTCTTAGCTGCGGGCTTTGCTGCCGGTTTTTCTTCCTTTTTTACCTCTGCTGCCTTCTCTGCAACCGGCTCAGCCGTCTTTTTTTCAGTCATCTGTACCTCCACTGTATCCTTTTTTGTTTCCTTTGTTACTGCCATCACAGTCACTCCTCTCTATTATCCTGCCCACTTGCTATGGCAAATGAACATTTCGTTTACCATTTGTCAGATAAACACTACACCTATCATAACCTATTTTGGAAAAAAAAGCAACTTATTATTTTCAATATATTTTTAATCACACTTTGCCGCTTCCTTTGTTTCTCTCTGCACCCCGGCAGCGCCATGTGAAAACAAATTTTCATCGAGACAGTGAATGAATAAACCGCTCCTTAACTTTGGCTCAAACCAGGTTGACTTCGGCGGCATCAGCAGACTGGCATCCGCCACTGCAAATAATTCCTGAATCGAGGTGGGATACATAGAAAATGCCAGTTTCATATCCTCACCGGCACGCCGCTCCAGCTCTCCGAGCCCGCGGATTCCGCCTACAAAATCAATCCGTTTGTCGGTTTTCGGATCTTCGATTCCAAGAATCGGCGCTAATACCTCTCTCTGCAAGATCGATACATCAAGTCCTTCCACCGGATCTTGGGAACATATGTTCGGATTTGCAGTTAGCTTATACCAGCTTCCATCTACATACATACCTACCATGCCCTTTTCATCTGGTTTATATGCGCAATCCGATTTTTCAACCAGAAATTTCTCAGAAATTTTTTCCAAAAATTCTTCTGTTGTATACCCGTTGAGATCCTTTACCACACGGTTATAATCCATGATCATCAGCTGGTCATCCGGGAACAGTACGGACAAAAAGAAATTAAACTCTTCCTTTCCTGTATAATCCGGGTGTTCTTCTCTTCTCTTCAGTCCTACCTTAACCGCAGACGCTGCGCGGTGGTGCCCGTCCGCTATGTAAATCCGGTCAATCTGCGCAAATGCCTGTTCTAACAAATCAACCCTGCAGGTCTCGCCAATTTTCCAGACAGTATGCCCGACGCCATCCTCTGCCACAAACTGATAGAGCGGCGGCTCCATTTTTTTCATCGTAACCATATCATTAATCACTTTTTTTGAACGGTACGCCAGAAAAATCGGTCCTTTAGTAGCATCATCAGTTACTTTTTGAACTTGTTTTTCTAAACTACGTTGTTCTGATAATCGTCAATTGACGCACAGGCCACAATCCCCGTCTGTGCACGTCCATCCATCGTCAGCTCATATATATAATATGCCCGTTCCTCATCCGATATGAATGAACCGTCTTTTATCATTCCCCATAACAGATCATGCGCCTTCTCATATACACAGTCATCATACGTGTCCACACTGTCCTCGAACTGCGTCTCCGCCCGGTCTATTTTCAGAAAAGAAAGCTCATTTTTTGAGACAACCTCCTTCGCCTCCTGCCGGTTGTATACATCATAGGGAAGCGCCGCAATTTTGTCCGCAATGTCTTCTCTCGGCCGGATACATGCAAATGGTTTTACAACTGCCATACTGATTCCTCCTTCGCTTCAGAATCTTCCTTTCTCGTGTCCTCTGCCCTCCCAAAAGCATGCCTGCCTTTTGGAAAACAAGTACAAAGGATTGCCGCTTTTTACAGCAATCCTTTTTTGTTTCGAACATATGTTCTCTACTTGACAACCCGAACCTTCAAAACTCCCTTGATATCCTTTAATTTTGTAATAACTGCCTCCGTTGCAACTGCATCCAAATCCAGCAGAGAGTAGGCATAATCCCCGCGGCTTTTATTGATCATGTTCGGAATGTTGATTTCCTCCGCTGCCAGAAGGGACGTAAACTGACCAATCATGTTCGGAATATTTTTATGGCAGATTGCCACACGTCCGGGCGTTGCACAGCATCCCATGTCGCACGCCGGATAATTTACCGAATTTTTGATATTGCCGTTTTCTAAGAAATCCATTACTTCTTTGACCGCCATCACTGCACAGTTATCCTCCGACTCCGCCGTGGAAGCCCCAATATGCGGCATCACAAGCACGCCCTCCTGTCCGGCTGTTGTCGGATTAGGAAAATCACTGACATATTTTCCGGCTTTTCCTGCTTTGATTGCCTCTAACATAGCCACCTCATCCACTAAGATGTCTCTTGCAAAATTGAGCACAACGACCGTATCCTTCATCATGGCAATCGCTTCTGCATTGATCATATTTTTCGTAGAATCAAGAAGTGGTACATGAATCGTAATGTAATCGCATTCCTGATAGATTTCTTCCACATTATTAATGTGCTTAATATCCCTGGACAGTCTCCATGCGGCATCCACAGAAATATACGGGTCATATCCATAGACCTCCATGCCGAAATGTCTTGCCGTATTAGCGACCTTGATGCCAATCGCTCCAAGACCGATAACACCTAATTTCTTGCCCTTTAATTCGGTTCCGGCAAATGCTTTTTTTGCCTTTTCCGCCATTTTGGCCACATCTGCCTCATCTTTATTTTCTTTTACCCATTGTACGCCGCCGACAACATCCCTTGACGCCAGAAGCATTCCGGCGAACACCAGTTCTTTCACACCGTTTGCGTTTGCCCCGGGCGTATTAAATACAACGATACCTTCCTCCGCACATTTCTCCAGGGGAATGTTGTTGACGCCAGCTCCTGCCCTCGCAATGGCGTGCAGACTTTTCGGCAGCTCCATCTCGTGCATGGCCGCACTCCGGACCAGTACCGCATCCGCTGCATCCAATCCGTCCACTTTATTATACTCTGCTCCAAACAGGTCCAATCCGACCTGGGCAATTGGATTTAAACATGTATACTGATACATTTTATACCTCCTATGCATTCGCTTCTTCAAATTTCTTCATAAATTCTACCAGCTTTTCCACACCTTCTACCGGCATTGCATTATAAATGCTGGCACGCATGCCGCCTACTGTTCTGTGTCCCTTTAAATTCTCAAAGCCGGCCTTTTTTGCCTCTGCCACAAATTTTGCATCCAGGTCTGCATCGCCTGTCACAAACGGAACATTCATCAGGGAGCGGTCCTCTTTTACAACGGTTCCCTTAAACAGCTTACTCTCATCCAGAAAATCATAAAGAATTCTGGCTTTCTTTTCATTGTGCTCCTTCATGGCCTGCAGGCCGCCCATCTTTTTAATCCATTTAAATACCTTGCCGCAAATATAAATTCCATACGCCGGTGGGGTATTATACAGAGAATCTGCATCTGCATGTGTCTTGTATCTCAACATGGTAGGTGTACCCGGAAGAACCTCCTCCGTAATCAAATCCTCGCGGATAATCACGATAACCACACCCGCCGGTCCGATATTTTTCTGAACGCCGCCGTAAATTACGCCGTATTTTGTCACATCCACAGGCTCTGATAAAAAGCAGGAGGAAACGTCTGCTACTAATGTATGCCCTTTTGTATTCGGAAGCGTCTTATATTTCGTGCCGTTTTTTACTTTAATTGTCTTTGATTTACCCAGGGACATAGTGATTTT
>CANOFI010000137.1 GCA_947565255.1 uncultured Lachnospiraceae bacterium | reverse complement strand
AAGGTAAATATTTTATTTTTGTATAATTTTCTGAAAAATCAAATTTATCACTGTCATATACATCTGCAATATTAATGGTCTCACGATGGATACCGGAATACGAACATACGTTCTCTTCTCTCATGGGCACCGGCGGCAGATCAATGACCTTTCCATCCCCGCCGCGATAAATATTCAGAGAAATCGTGCGCATAATCTTGAATTCCAGCCGATTGTCATAAGCCAGATACAGCGTCCCGCCATCGCAATGCGTGATATCCATAGCATTTTCCACAATCAGTTCAAACAATCGGTTGTGGTTTTTCTCCATCGCAAGCAATATACCGATTTCTAATATTTCACGAAATTGCTTTTCTGTAAATTCAATCATCTGCTCCACCTCTTGCTTATTCTGCAGACAGCAAATAACGAATCAAATGCGATTCCTATATCCGTACATACTGCTGCAAAATTATGCTTTCTTAAAAAATAATAATTGCAAAGCGAATCATTTTCATATATCATTATATTGTCAGGTGCCGGCAGCCGGACTGCCTCATAAAATTGTCTGACGAAATACATACAAGGTAGGTACATTATGTCATTATTAGAAATTATCCCATCAAAAAACCGAATCCAGGACTCCCTGCAGCTGTCTGAGGAGTATCAGGCTGCATTTGAATATAATGATTTCTTTCTGCCGGAAGTATTAGACAATCCAGCTCTTGTTGATGAACTCATTAATTTCTATCTGCGGCTCAACCGCAATCGAAGCAACGATACGCTGCACGGCGTATTTCTTGATATTACTGTGCACAGCGACGACCCGCAAATCCGCGAAATCTCCTCGCGCAGAATCCATCAGTCAATGGATATTGCCTGTGCTCTTGGCGTCCGCGGAGTGATATTCCATACCAATTATATTGCTAATTTTCATAACACTGCTTATTGCAGCAACTGGCTGCAGCGAAATGTTTCATTCTTTACCGCCCTGGCAGAAGAGTATCCGGGACAGCAGATATATATGGAGAATATGTTCGATCTGACCCCTGAGCTCTTCCTTTCCTTTGGCAGGGCTGTTGAACACTGCCCGAATATTCATCTGTGTCTGGATGTCGCACATGCATTTCTCTCAAATACTGCCATCGCAGACTGGATGAAGGCTTCTGCGCCTTATGTAAAGCATCTTCACCTGAATGATAATGACGGCATTTCCGACCTGCATGCGCCTGTTGGAAGCGTCTCTATCGACTGGACACTTTTTGATTCAGTCATCCGCTCCTGCGGTATCATGCCCTCCGTGCTGATTGAAACCGCCTCCGTGGAAAAACAACGAATTTCCCTGGAATTTATGAAAGCAAATCATATCTTTCCTTTTTCATAAATAAAGAACAAGCCCAGCTGAGCAAGGGATATAACCCCCAGCTTAAGGGGCTTATTCTTTATCTTTTCTATTTTCTATCCTTTCCCATTCTCCCACACGTATTCTGCTGTATCAGTGGAATGTAAAACTGCCGCCTGCTTTTACCCGGAACTGAATTCCCTGCGCATATTCTGTTGTATCGCCCTCCAGCATCAACGAACTTCCCAGTGTGTAGGTAGCGCCTGCTTCCAGACTATAGGTTCCTGCATAAATAACAGTATCAGGCACTGCCTGCCTTTTTGCTGCAGTCGCTGTCTTTTTATCTGCCGGCTGCTGATTTCTCCGGGCTGCGGCTGTTTGAAGCAATGCCGGAGTCTGCACAGAAGCAGTATCCATCCGCGACAGGAATGTATGGTCTGGCTGTGAATCCTGTATCGGCTGCATATTCGAACCTATGGTCCCAATTGGATGGACAGGCTGACCAGGCTTAGCCGTCCAATTTGAATCAGGCGCCTTGCTTGGCTTCACTGTTTCGCTTGAGGCAGGTGCCCAGCTCGGCTTTACTGCCTCACTTGGGGCTGCTTCACTACTTGACCTCGGTTCATCGCTTACCTTTACTGTTTCACTTGGTTTTACGCCATTGCTTGGCCCTGGTTCTTTGCTTGGCTTCACTTCTTCGCTTGGTTGTACGCCATTGCTTGGCCCCGGCTCTTTGCTTGGCTTTACTTCTTCGCTCGGTTTTACGCCATTGCTTGGCCCTGGCTCTTTGCTTGGCTTTACTTCTTCGCTCGGTTTTACTCCATTGCTTGGCCCTGGCTCTTTACTTGGCTTTACTTCTTCGCTTGGTTTTACTCCATTGCTTGGCCCTGGCTTTTTGCTTGGCTTTACTTCTTCGCTTGGCTTCGGCCCTTCGCTTGGCCGGACTTCTTCACTTGGCTTCGGCTCTTCGCTGGCAGCATCTTTCAGCACACGTTTGAGTTCCCAGGACATCTGATAAGTTTGTTTCTCAGGCTTTTTCACGACCTCCCAGCAGTCAAAAACCTTTCCATCCGGTATCATCATATTTCCCCATATTTCGCGGTAAGAAGGAATTGTATAGCTTTTTGCATTCAGAATACCGAACTTCGTGTCCATCAGTCTGCCGTTTTCATCCGTATAACAAATCATCATACTTACAAAATTCCCAAACCATTCCGGAGCGAAGAGCTTATCCCCCTCTCCCACCTTCATACCAATTTCAAGCTCCGTATCCAGATATTCCTCCGCCAATGTTGGTCTGGCTAATCCGCCGTCTATGACCAGCAGACCATTTGCCACCAATACAACGGCTAACAAGAATACCTTACTTCTTTTCCACTTCATCTGCTGCTTCCTGCCTTTCTTTTTCATACTTATTTTCCACTTTGCCATTTTAGCTTCTGATTCAGGTAACAAAAGCTCTATTTATGTCAACCAATTATATGTGGTATTGTGCTGACCGTCCGGCTGCAAATACACACTGTTATGTCAGTTGTCCCCCACAAACGCTTCCGGCACCTGAACCGCTTTCTAATATATTCCAATTATAGCAGATTTTTTTCTATATTTCCATACTTTTTATTAATTTCTGAAAGATGTATAAATTCGGCAGTCAAATGCCGGGAAATATTATATAAAATAAAATTTCATCTGCAGGGCGGGGCCTCATAAAAACCCCAACAAAGCAGATGAAATTTAGATAAGAAAAAACTTCGATATTTAACCTCCAAAGCGATACGTGGAAGTCTGTTAAACTGTATTTTTATCTTCGAACTGGCGCGGCTCCATTCCTTCACCTCCCATACCGCCATCCTTCTGCATGTTTTCTTCCCCCATGCGGCCGCCGTCCGGCATGTTTTCGCCTCCCTTACCGCCGCCATTTGGCATAGTTTTGTCTCCTGTACCTCCACCATTTGGCATAGTTTTGTCCCCTGTACCTCCACCATTTGGCATGTTTCTGCCTCCCTTACGACCACTGTCCGGCATCGTTCCAATTCCGATGCTTACAGAACTCATTTCAACTTCTGTATACAGGCTGCCGTCCAGATATACAAAATACGTATCTCCCACCATTAGCTCAGGTATGGAAATAACTGCCGCTGAAAATTCTTTTTTGGGTGTATAACTGACGATTTCGGTCCCCGCACTGTCTTTTATAACAATTTCGGTTCCCGCACGCCGTGTCTCGTCAAATACCACTGCGAGACCCGGCTGATCTGAATCCTCCGAAATGGTCTGAAGCATACCGCCGCTCCCGGCGCCGACCAGTTTCCCTCCCGACACAACAAATTCTCCATCATAATCGAAAATTCCATTTCCATTGCTGAGAGGCCCATCTACTGCAATGCTCCCCCCGCTGACATAAATCGAACCATTCGAATCGATTCCGTCTCCATCTGCGTTTACATAAATTTCGCCTCCTTCAACCAGAATCATGCAGGAACTGCTCCCGGTATTCGCTTCCATAACGCCCCTGGCCGGACCATTGCCGCCCTCAGCCGGCTCATTGCTGGGTCCTGACATCATACCTTTGCGCTCTATATCTTTTATTTCTCCTTGTACAGACTGTCCATCTGCAGCATTAATCCCGTCATCACTTGCCGTCACCTGGATATTTCCATCCTTTATATGGACATACGCCGCCTCAATTCCTTCGTAAGAAGATGCAACCGCGACCTCTCCTCCGCTAATATGGACAAGACGACCCGCATGGATGCCATCATCCCCGCTGTTTATAACCAATGCGCCGCCTTCGATCCAAACATAAGTAACCGCGTGGATGCCATCTGCCTCCGCATTGATATCAAACACACCGCCGCTGATAAAAACAAACCCTTTTTCTTCATCCTCCTCTTTTGAAGATTTGATCCCGTGCTTCCCCGCTGTAAGGGTAAATGTCCCACCCTTTACTGCAACGCTGTCTTTTCCTACAATTGCATCATCCGCCGCTTCAATTACATAAGTTCCGCCGGCAAAGCTTACCGCATCCTTCCCCGTCACCCCATCATTGCAGGACGCCTGAATGCGTAATGTTCCATTACCGGAAAACTCCAAATCGTCTTTGCTGTAAAATGCAGCCGAAGGCATTTTTTCATCTGTACTTTCTTCCTCATAATACGCTCCTCCGTCTATAAAGGAATTGGTCGTTCCCTCTTCCAGGTAAATCAAAGTTTTATCCGCTTTCCACACGGTAAACGGCGCATAATTGCTGCAGGTGACATCCACACCATTCAGTAAAATCTCAATTTTGCTGTCCTTATCTGCATCCACTTCAATTCTTCCATCCGTCAGCGTTCCGCTGATTTCATAACAGCCTTCTTCCGTAATTGTCAGCACACCATCCTGAAAAGACGCACCCGCACCATCACAGACGGCCGTTGTTCCCTTTAACATAATTTTCGTATCCGGCTTTTTTGCTTCCTCTGCATAATGTACATCTGATACCGCCTTTTGGGCCAGTTCCACAATATCCAGCATACTTCCTATCTGCTCTGATGCTGTCGTTTGTATCTTTTGTTCCTCATTACCAAAAACATTCCATGCAGCTCCTGCACCGGTAAAACCCGCACAGAGTACTGCTGCCGACAAAGCTGCCAGCCATTTTTTCTTTTTCATCGAAACACCTCCCTTACAAAGTCCCAGACTCTGTTTCTCTTCCGCAGATTACCGTCAGATTTCCATTTTTGCAGCGGATTTTGTCTATCATTTCCTTCTCGCTTACATTTCCTTTAAGCTGCACACAGTAACTTAATTCAAACATGCTACCGAGATTTGTCGTTTTCACTCTCTCTAATTGTGCCTTTTGCGTATACATTTCAAATATTTCATCAAATACAGTTGTGTAATCCAGATTTTCAGGAATAGTAATGCGAAGCACTTTTTCTTCTGAGGCAAGCATGGAAAATACGGTTTCCCCGCCCAATAAAAGCGCCCCCACAATTGCTGTCAAAAGGCAGGCAAACCCAATGCATCCCATTGCCGTTGCAAGCCCCACCGCCATGGCAAAAAACACACCGCAGATTTCCTTCGAACTTCCCGGTACAGACCGGAACCGAACCAGACTGAATGCGCCGAGCACAGCAACACTTGTCCCAAGATTGCCATTTACCATCATAATAACCGCCTGCACCAAAACCGGAAGTATCATCATGGAAATCTTAAATCCCCGTGAACCTTCCCTCCTGATATGGAAAATAACTGCAATCACCAGCCCCAGCAGCAATGACACTGCCGTACAAATCAAAATATCCGATGCCGCATAAGAAACCATTTCCGATGAACTGAATATACTGTCAAACATATCATTCTCTCCTTTTCTACACTGCTGTTTTATCACTCATTGAATGTAACTGCTGCTTATATATGGCGCCATATTTAGAAAATGAAACCGGATAAATGGACAGCTCTGACAATATCGCTGCCAGCCACATTGGAAACGCCCGGCTGATTTTTATCTCCATAAGCCGCCAGCCATCCTTCAGCAACCGCTCTCCTTCATCCCCAAGCTCCAGCTTTAACCCTTTTTTCCGGCTTCGGATGTTCTTATCAAATGTAATCCTTAAATTTTCGTCTTCCCTTCCAACATACGCCTCCCTGTCATAGGCAATATACAATTTGGGCTTCGGATGATAAAATTTAATAAAATAATCCACTTCCTGTCCAATCTGTCCATTTCCCAGTATTGGCTGCCCCTGTTCCAGACAGGCTTTGGCTTCCATAAGATTCATGGCAATCCGCCTTTTATATACAACGCCGTCCCATTTCTTTTTTATTTCCACAAACACACGGTCCCGCATGCCCGGTACGCCGTAACTGCGAAGCCTCAGCTTTTCTTTGTACGGCGGCTTTTCAATGGAGGTACGAATCAGGTCATACTGCTCTGTATCATAATAAATGTTACAAATCGTATGCAGTCCGTACCGGTCCGGCTCCATATACGGCTTTAATTTAATGAACAATGCTTCATACTGCTCCTTATTCAGCAAATACTTCTTTTCTATTCTCTGAAATGTAAAATTATCTGCCATTTTTTACCTCCTGCGCTTTTGTTATTTTTATTTTACAGCACATTTGTGGAAATCAAATGGCACAAAATTAATGATCCTGTAAAAAGCATGTGACAGAACCGTGAAAACTTTCGGGGCCCGTCCGCCGGAATTGCTGCCAGGGAAATAAAATCAGGCATTTGATACCAAAATCCCATAAAATAAAAAGGATGCCTCCGCAAAAACAGCCGAAAAAAATATATCGTATATCACACAAAATGTGGTATCATAAAGACATAAATTAGTAAAAGCGAGGAGACCTGT
>CANOFI010000136.1 GCA_947565255.1 uncultured Lachnospiraceae bacterium | reverse complement strand
CATGTGGGTGAAAAACGCTATTTGGATTATGTTTCACTGGAAAAACCATCGCAGGTGTATCGGTATATGGACATTGGCTCGGCAAAAATCCGTGCGGAGGAAATGCAGGGAGTGCCGCATTTTCTGATTGACGAGCTTAGGCCGGATGAGGAATTTAATGTGGTAAAATTCCAGGAATATGCAAAGCGGTATATGAAAGAAATATTGGCGAGAGGAAATGTGCCGGTTTTAGTCGGAGGAACCGGATTTTATATCCAGGCTTTGTTATATGATATTGATTTTACAAAAAGCGAAGAAAATTCTGAATTGCGCATACAATTAGAACAATTTGCGGAAGAACAGGGCGCCGAAAAGCTGCATGAGCGGCTGGCGGCCATAGATGCTAAAGCGGCAGAACAGATTCATCCCAACAATACAAAGCGCATCATTCGTGCCATTGAATTTTACGTTCAGACCGGACAAAAGATATCCAAACATAATGAAAAGGAACGGCAGAGGACGTCTCCCTATAACAGTGCGTATTTTGTGCTGAATGAAGAGCGGCAAGTGCTGTACCGGCGCATTGAAAAACGGGTGGACAAAATGATAGAGCAGGGACTTTTTGAAGAGGTTGCCGGACTAAAAGAAATGGGCTGCACAAAAGAAATGCCGTCCATGCAGGGGCTTGGCTATAAGGAAGTGCTGGATGCACTGGATGGGGGCATTACGCGGGAGGAGGCCATATATCGAATCAAACGGGATACCAGGCATTTTGCAAAACGGCAGCTTACCTGGTTTAAACGGGAGCGGGATGTCATCTGGATTGACAAGCCGCAGTTTGAACGGGATGAAAAACGGATTCTCGCCTGTATACTGGAAAAGCTGCGTGAAAGGAAAATCATATAAGGAGTAAAAGGATGAAAACGGAACAATTGTATCGGGAATTAGGAATTGACAGCGACGTACTGTTGTTTGGACAGGAAATAGAACAATCGCTGAAGAAGCGTTTTGCGGTGATTGACGAGACGGTGGAATATAACCAGTTAAAGGTTTTGCAGGCCATGCAGAAAAATAAAGTCAGCGACGTGCATTTTGCGGCGACAAGCGGGTACGGGTATAATGATTTGGGCAGGGAAACGCTGGAGCGTGTATATGCGGATACGTTTCACACACAGGCAGCGCTGGTCCGCCCGCAGATTACGTGCGGCACCCACGCGCTGGGGGTTGCACTTTCTGCAAATTTAAGGCCGGGGGACGAGCTGCTCTCGCCCGTGGGCAAGCCGTATGACACATTGGAGGAGGTAATTGGAATCCGGCCTTCCATGGGTTCTCTTGCGGAATATGGAGTTACATACCGTCAGGTGGATCTGGAAGAGGATGGCAGTTTTGCGTACGATAAAATAAAAGAGGCCGTCAATGAAAGGACAAAAGTTATTACCATCCAGCGTTCAAAGGGGTATCAGACAAGACCGACATTGTCTGTTGACAGAATACGGGAGCTGATTGCATTTGTTAAGAAGATTAAGCCGGAAGTAATCTGTATGGTTGATAACTGCTACGGGGAATTTGTGGAGCGAATCGAGCCTTCGGATGTCGGCGCGGATATGGTGGTCGGCTCCCTGATTAAAAATCCGGGCGGGGGGCTTGCGCCTGTCGGGGGATATATTGCCGGAACCGAAGCGTGTATTGAGCAGGCAGCTTACCGGCTTTCTACGCCCGGGCTTGGGAAAGAGGTAGGTGCCACGCTCGGCGTGATGCAGTCCTTTTTCCAGGGGTTTTTTCAGGCTCCTGCTGTCGTTGGAAGTGCACTGAAAAGTGCAGTTTTTGCAGCCAATATATATGAAAGGCTTGGTTTTGACGTACTGCCTGACGGCTCCGAAAGCCGCCACGACATTATTCAGGCGGTGACTTTCCATAAGCCTGAGGGTGTGATTGCTTTTTGTCGGGGAATTCAGGCGGCGGCGCCGGTGGACAGCTTTGTCGTTCCAGAGCCGTGGGCGATGCCGGGGTATGACAGCGACGTCATTATGGCAGCGGGTGCATTTGTGCAGGGCTCATCCATTGAGCTTTCTGCCGACGGTCCCATCAAGCCGCCGTATTCCGTATATTTTCAGGGCGGTCTTACGTGGCCGCATGGCAAATTCGGCATTTTGAAGTCCCTTCAGAAAATGAAAGAAGCCGGACTGGTAACGTTATAATGGTTGACATAAAATATTTATTTTTACTAAATGTTTATACAGATATTAATTTTTAGTAAAAATATTTCTGTTGGCTCGCTGGTGGTTCTTGACTGTATGCTGCTCGGCGGAATCTGCTATTGTTTAAATACCATGCAGGGAAGTGTTTCGCAGGTGACCGGCATGGAGATGGATGCGATTGCTTCGGCAGTTATCGGAGGTACGCTCCTAACCGGAGGCGTCGGAAATGTGATAGGATTTTTCTTTGGCGTTTTGATTAATGGCACGATTTCCAGTATTGTCCAGACGAACGGACAGCTTGCAGGCTCATGGCCGAATATTCTTACGGCCATCCTGCTCTGTTTCCTTACCGTGCTTCAGAATATTTTTGTCAGAATTAAAGAAAGAAACAAATAAAAAATAATAAAGAAAAATAAAACTCCACAAAACAATTAAGAAGAGTCTCACAGGCCCGGTTTTGCCGACTTGCGGGACTTTTGCAGGTTTGGAAGCTGCCCTGATATCGTCCCGAGGGGGGATGTACAGATGGCAGAAATGAATGTTCAAACGCGTTCTGGAGCAAAATTAAAAAAATATGTGTAAGATAGTGCAGTTTAAAGGTGACAAAAGGAAAAAAAAATGATATAATAAAAAATGAGACGAAAAAAACTATTTATAAAAATATTACCTGGTGATTGCAAAAGTCGCGTTCCGGACTCTGATAGTGAAATAAGACTTTTGCAAATGCTTAAAATATTACATATGCAAGGAGGGATCGTCTATGGAACAAATGGTAAGACAGGTGGGACAAAAATTTGTTAACGGGATGACTGAATTGTTCCGGGTGGAAATTCTGCATAAAATGAAAGAATTTTTTGAAAAACAATGGACGAGGGAAGAGATTGACAAGCTCCTGCTGATGGAAGAGAAATTTGTAAAGGATGAGAATGGAAATATCATTTATCACTGCTTTCAGCGTCCGATTGTCAATGCAGACGATGTGGAAACCTTATTTGAGCGATACTATAAGGAGGATAACCAGGGGAAGGATAATGCGTCTTCAGACAACTGGCTGATGGAGAAAGAGGAGCAGCGGACCACAGTTAATAAGGTGGAATACAAGCAGGCCTTTACAAACTATATATTATCGTTAAATCTGGCATATGACAGGTTTTTGGGAGAGTGTGACCTGCTTGCGCTCGGTGTGATACAGCAGCAGATTGGCAGTGTAAAGAATGTTGTGGACCAGAGCTGGCAGACTGTGGAAATGACAAAGGAGCAGACACAGATGATTCATCAGAAGTTTGCATCGGCTTCTCTGCCTAAGGTGACGGTTAAAAAGGACAAACCGATTGAGATGGAGCATCTTGACAGCATGATTCGCGATTATAAGCGGTGCTTTGATTTCTGCGACGAGCGGATTGAAGATGAGATGTATATGAAGCTGCAGCTGTTTAACGGGACATCCGAGGAAGTGAAAAAGATTCGGATTCATTCCATTGAAATTAATGCCGCCCGTTTAAATGAGCAGGCGAATGGCTATTATTTTTATAAGATGTTTTCTTCCAAAGCAGAACAGTCCCGCGGAATCAGCATTGCACCGGGAACGGGAGAAGATATATTTGTTCTGTTTGACGCGGTGGAATTTGATGATACGGATGCAGCATGGATTGCCTTCCGGGATGCCAGAACACAGCAGGATGCCAACCGTTTCTTAATTACGCTGCAGGTATCATCCCATACGGAGGATAAGCGTGTGAGATACCAGTATACCTTTCTGATGAAATGGGTTGCGCTGTCGGAGAACGCACGTCCCGATGAGGAGCAGTCGGAGCATCAGATTAATTTGTGCGGGCAGTTTGCCATTGAAAAGCTAAAAGTAGATGAAATTAACATATAAGGGAGAAAAACAATGAAAAAAAGGAATTTGGATACGGTCTGCATACAGGCAGGATGGACACCGTCAAAGGGGGAGCCGCGGGTGCTTCCGATTTACCAGAGCACTACATTTAAGTACGATACGAGCGACCAGATGGGCAGATTGTTTGATTTGGAGGAGGAAGGCTTTTTTTACACCCGGCTGCAGAATCCGACCAATGAAGCGGTTGCAGCCAAAATTGCAGAGCTGGAGGGCGGGGTTGCGGCAATTTTAACGTCGTCCGGGCAGGCAGCGAACTTTTTTGCCGTGACGAATATCTGCGGTGCGGGGGACCATATTATATGTTCCTCGGCTGTATATGGCGGGACGTTTAATCTGTTTGGCGTGACACTGAAAAAGCTGGGCATTTCCTGTACGTTTGTGGACCCGGACTGTTCTTCGGAAGAGCTGGATGCGGCATTTCAGGAAAATACCAAACTCCTGTTCGGAGAGACAATTGCGAATCCGGCCAATGTGGTTCTGGATTTTGAAAAGTTTGCGAAGGCAGCGCATGCACACCAGGTGCCGCTCATTGTGGATAATACATTTGCAACGCCGATTAATTGCCGGCCGTTTGAGTGGGGTGCGGATATTGTGACTCATTCTACGACAAAATATATGGACGGGCATGCAGTAGCTGTGGGCGGCTGTATTGTGGACAGCGGCAGGTTTGACTGGACGGCATGCGCACAGAAGTTTCCGGGGCTGACAACACCGGATGAGTCTTATCATGGGATTGTCTATACGGAACGGTTTGGAAAACTGGCCTACATTACCAAGGCAACGTCACAGCTTATGAGAGATTTGGGGGCAATCCCGTCTCCGATGAACTGTTTTTTGTTAAATCTCGGACTGGAAACGCTGCATTTGAGAGTGCCGCGGCATTGTGAAAATGCACTGAAGGCGGCACAGTATTTAGAAGGGCATGAAAAGGTTGCCTGGGTGAATTATGCCGGTCTGAAGGGAAATCCATACTATGAGCGGGCCCAAAAGTATATGCCGGGCGGGACATGCGGCGTGATTTCCTTTGGTTTGAAGGGCGGAAGGGAAACTTCCGTATCCTTTATGGATGAATTGAAAATGATTGCGATTGTGACCCATGTTGCCGATGCCAGAACATGTGTCCTGCATCCTGCGAGCCATACACACCGCCAGATGACAGATGAACAGCTGCTGCAGGCCGGGGTGGCGCCGGATTTGATTCGGCTGTCGGTGGGCATCGAGAGCGCAGAGGATATTATTGCAGATTTGGAGCAGGCATTAGCTGCTGTGTAGATGGGTGAGAGAGGAAGACTATGAAAAAGATTTTTAAGGTTCAGGTAATATTTTATGTGTTTCTGCTATTGGCAGCTGGAACAATTATTTTCACAGTCTTTTCCTTTAAGACGGATAACCGTACAATCAGCAATTCGCAGATTGCAGCGCCGGATGGATGGAAAATTACGTTTCCTGACGGCAGTACAAAGGAGCTTACGCTGCCGAACCGTGTGACGGCAGAGGCGAATGATGAGATTATTTTGTCGAATACCATCGATGGAGAGCAGGCCGGACAGACACTTGCTTTCCACACATCGAATCAGAGCGTGCTTGTGCGGCTGGATGGACAGAAGCTGTATGAATTCGGATTAAACAACCAGCAGGCGTTTGGGAAGTCACCGGGGAGTCTCTGGCATTATGTGCAGATTCCAGCACAGATAGAAAAGGGACAGTTAGAAATTGTCCTGACGTCGCCGTTTCGGAATTTGGGCGGCAGTGTGGGTGAAGTCCTGTACGGAGCCAAGTCTTCCTGTATTCTGCGGTTTATGCAGGAGGAATGGTTTGGCCTGCTCTGCGGCGTTGTTTTGCTGTTATTTGGTCTTTTGTTTATGCTGTATCATTTTGCCATGGGACATTTGAAGCTGAAAAATACAGGAATGTTCCAGTTGGGCATGTCTTGTGTGCTGTTAGCGGGCAATCTGATTATTTCTACGGAACTGGTTCAGATTTTTTATGGAAATTCCAGTGTGTACTACATTGCCGCGTATACCCTGCTGTTTTTGTGCCTGATTCCGTTTCTTTTGTATTTGTCGGATACGATTTTTGAACGGAAAAAAAGACAGCTTCATATTTGTGCGGGAGTATTTACCATAAGCTTTGGCGTTGCATTTGTACTTCAGATATGGAATATTGTGGATTATTATCAGTACCGGCCGGTATTTTTCTGGATGTCGGCGGCATTATATTTGTATCTTTTTGGATTAAATGTGCATATTTTCTATGAAAAGAAGCAGGAGGATGTCCATGTGATGATGCTTCTTCTGATGGTTGTGCAGGGGGCCCTGCTCATTACGGATTTGCTCACCCGGCTGCATGGGAAAATCTGGTACAGCCAGTATGGGCTGATGGTGCTGATGCTGTTTCTGGGTACAATCAATATTTCAAAGGTAGTGAAGGATTACCGGGCGGGACTTGACAGCCGCATGCAGGAGAATGACGAAAAGACAAAAGAGCTTTTGCAGGAGCATGACAAGCTTTTGCAGGAAATTGAACGGCTGAGAGAATCGAAGGAGCGGGCGGACCGCTACAATGAATCAAAAAGTATTTTTCTTGGCAGCGTT
>CANOFI010000135.1 GCA_947565255.1 uncultured Lachnospiraceae bacterium | reverse complement strand
CAGAATTTTTGAAAACCATGAAGCACACTTCGGAAGAAAAAATCAGCGGTATCATTGATTCTGTGCTTGACCACATTACGGAACAGTAATGCAGAACAAATTACAGGTGGAACATTTTATGTTAAAAAAAATCGGCAGAGCTGCTGCTGTTATTGGAGTGATTCTCCTCTATGCAGCGGCCGCAATAGGAATTATATATTTGGTAAAGCTCAGCGGTACATATCTCGCCGGCGGCGGTACGATGGGGCATATATACAAGGGAACCGTATTATACGACAATATGAAACACGGAAATTATTTCCCGCTCTATGATGAATTTTTGTACAACGGCGTTCAGATGATGCGTTACCAGGCGCCGCTCCCGGCTTATTTTATGGCGGGCTGCCAGGCACTTGCATCGGGAAACGCCCTGAATGGTTATCTTTTATTTGTCGGCCTTATTTTCTTTCTGGGCTCACTTCCGTGGCTTTTTATCGGTGTCAGAAAGAATCGGTTTTTGATGGGTTCTTTTTGGGGGCCTCTGTGGTTTTTTATGCCCAACAATTTGTACGCGTTATTTGTGGAAGGAAATCTGCCCCTCTGCCTTTTTATGGTATTTTTGCCATTGCTGTTTTATTATTTATACGAATATATGTTCGAAAAAAAATGGGCTGCTGCAGGCAAAATTGTACCGGTATTTGTCTGTTTAGCACTGTGTCATTTCGGGTATGCAGTCATAACGGCTGTCTCTCTGCTCATTTTTTTGCTGCTTTATCGTCTGATTTATAAACAAAAGGGGCGTTGTCTGCCCATAATTTTTAGTATGGCCCTTCCATTTCTTATAATCGGAATCTGGCTGTATGCCTCATTAAAGGGCAACTCTGCTTCCGCTGACACTTCCCGGAATGCAGCTGCATTTTTCCAGGACGCTTTTCTTTCCCTGAACCCAATCCGCAGAATTACGCATCATCTTACAGACTTTTATTTTGGTCTGTCTGCGCTTATGATTGCAGTCTTTGGCGCTGTGTGCGGAAAAGAAAAAGAAAGAACCGGACTCTGGACTGCCGTTTTACTCTTTATCTGCACAACTGCCTTTCTGCATCCCATAATAAAAGAACTGCCGGGAAGCAATTATTTCTGGATACTATGGACGATTGCTCTGTGCCTGATTATGTACTGCTTCCTTGCGTGGAAATCGCTTCGCAAATGGCTGTTTATTGTTTTCTGCGTGCTTCTGGCTGTTGATGTAATCCCCTCCCTCCCTCTCGTTTATTCCGGCAGCGGTAACACAACGGCTGAAAAACAGCTGGAGGAAGAGGCAAAGGCACAGCTGATTGACAAAGCAAGAGAAATCACAAAACAGCGCGCAGTATTTTTAGATCAAGGTGCGCTGGGTGCCAGGCCGCAATATCTTTTGACAGATTACGACCATGGGCCAGTACAAAATGCATTTGGTATGGATTTGCAGACGGCCGCTACCGCAGATAATGTCACGAAATTAAACGAAGCTATGTCCGGCGAATATTACCCGTATCTATTTGACCGGGCGCTGGAGCTGGGAATCGATACGATTATTTTTAAATCCGAACCGTCTGACGACATCAACAGTGTGACCCGCGGCGCTGAACTATCAGGGTACCAGCTTGTCGAATCAAAAACCGGATTTATGCTGTTTCATATTGAAACCTCCGAAAATTTCGGCACTCAGTGCCAGTATAACGGCATTGGTATTGGCCGTTCCGCTACTTCGCTTGCGCTGGCCGACCCAGACATTGAAGAAAGTGATTCGGAAAATCTCTCCGATTACACATTTGAAGAGTTATCCAAATATAATCTCGTGTATCTTTCGGGATTTACTTATGATGATAAGAAAAAGGCAGAGCAGCTTCTGCAGAAACTGAGTGAGGCGGGCGTCCTTATTATGATCGATGCAAGCGGGATTCCAATTGATGAACACACACAAAATCAGGAATTTTTGGGTGTTACATGCCACCCCATTACCTTTCAAAATGGCTATCCGATTTTGTATACCCCGGAGGGCGAACTGGACTGTGAGTTGTTCCATTCGACACATTCTGACTGGAGCACAGTTTATCTGAGCGGACTGGACAAATCCCTAGGCTACGTAAATGAAACGGGCAACAAGCTTGACTTTATCGGAACTGTAAAGAATAGAAACATTTATATTATTGGATTTAATCTGTCTTACCACTATTCACTGACGCATGACCAAACCGTTGGGAACCTTTTGCAGTCAATTGTCGGAGACCGCCTGAGGCCCCATCCCAACCGCACGCTTGTGCCTCTTGAAATAAAATACGATACAGATCGAATTACGCTTCACAGCGAAAAGAACAATGTAAATACATCGCTTGCCTATCATGACCTGTTTGAAAGCTCTCAAAAAATTTCAAAGAAGAAAAACCTTGTGTATGTGAAGTCAGGCACCACCACCATTCAAATGCACTATCCCTATTTTATGGAGGGGCTGGTGATGAGCATTGTCGGCGTTCTTTTGTATATTGTATTTTTCATCTGGCTGTATAAACGGGAGAAGCGTAAAACAAAGCCAAAACACCAGAATTAGTATTTGCATAAAATTGCCGCTATAAAAAATAAAAGAGGCTGCCGGAAATCATGTTTTCCGACAGCCTCTTTTTTCTTTATTCTATACGCGGTTGTAATTAATCAGGCAACCCTTTAAAATAATGCTTCTCTCGTCATCTGTCAACTCGCCCATCTTCAGAGTAAACTCTTTCATGGAATCCTCCGCTACCACAAATGCCCGGATATCTGTTGCTTTCTCTTCAATTGCTTTCTTAATATTCGGAATGAAAATGTAGTCCCCGTTCTGGAACGGAAGCGCTCCCTTTTCAATGAGGAATGGCAGCATGCCCCAGTTAATCAGATTGGAACGGTAACGCTTTGTCGCATACTCATTGGCGATATTTGCCCAGCCTCCAAGCACCTTCTGGCAGGATGCCGCCTGTTCCCTTGCAGAGCCGTCACCCGGCTTCACTGCAAAAATTGTACTTCCAACTCCTGTATTTTCTTTTCCGACATCTGGATAACTCTCCTTAATCTTTTTCATCACCGGACGGAGCTCTGGAAATGCCTCTCCCATACAATTCCCGGCTTCCCTTGCCTTTTCGGCCTTCTGCACTTCCTTGGCGCGCCCTACATAGGCGGGATCCTTACGCGATAAAGTAAACTCAGCAAGTCCGATCGGATTGGAACGGTAGGAGCTGGTTTCTCCTGAAGGAATGAGCTCATCGGTTGTCGTAACCGGGTCGTGAATCTCAGAAACAACCTTAAGCACAAGATTTTCTGTCAGTGCAGGCATTTCAGGCCAGTCCTTAATATTAGGTCCAAACTGAATTTCTACATTCGGGTCCGCCACTCCCTTGCTGTCAAATACGCGGTTTTTGTAAATCGACTGGTCAAAGTGGTACTTCGGCCCCGTATACTGTATATCCAAATCCGTTGCTGCCGTTAAGTATCCTTTATTTGCCGCAGTTGCCGCAATAGAACGAGCGTCCATCAGGGCGACGGAAGAAATCTGTCCGCTCTGCAGCTTCGAGCCTTCGCGATTCGGGAAATTCCTTGTTGAATGGCGGATACTGAATGCATTGTTCGCCGGTGTATCGCCGGCGCCAAAGCATGGACCGCAAAATGCCGTCTTTACAATCGCTCCGGTTGCGAGAAGCTTCGCGAGAGCGCCGTTCTTTGCAAGCTCCATATAAATCGGCGTGCTGGCCGGATATACGCTCAGTGTAAAAGCGTCCGCACCAATGCTTTGTCCATCCAGAATATCTGCCGCATCACAGATATTTTCGAAGCCGCCGCCGGCACAGCCGGCAATAATTCCCTGCTCCACATATAATTTGCCGTCGCGGATTTTATCCTTCAGAGTGAACTCCACAGCCCCGTCTAAGCTTACCAGCGCTTTCCTTTCACAATCCTCCAAAATATCCGTCAGATTTGCATTGAGCTCTTCAATCGTATAGGTATTGCTCGGATGGAACGGCATGGCAATCATCGGCTTGATTTTACCAAGGTCCACATAAACCATTCCATCGTAATATGCAGCTTTTCCAGGTTTTAACTCTTTGAAATCCTCGCTTCTTCCATGAATATCATAAAATTCTTTTACTTTTTCATCTGTTGTCCATATGGAGGAAAGGCAGGTTGTCTCTGTTGTCATGACATCCACCCCGATACGGAAATCAACGCTTAAATTTGCAACTCCGTCACCAATAAACTCCATGACTTTATTGTTCACATATCCATTCGCAAATACTTCTCCTATAATTGCAAGCGCAACGTCCTGAGGTCCTACGCCCTTCATTGGCTTTCCCGTAAGGTAAACACCTACAACACCCGGCATGTTGATGTCGTATGTCTGATTCAAAAGCTGTTTTACCAGCTCCGGACCGCCCTCTCCCATGGCCATGGTACCAAGCGCACCGTAACGGGTATGGCTGTCCGAGCCGAGAATCATCTTTCCGCCGCCGGCAAGCATCTCCCTCGCAAATTGGTGTATCACCGCCTGGTGGGGCGGTACATACACACCTCCGTACTTTTTCGCACAGGACAGGCCAAACATATGGTCATCCTCATTAATCGTACCTCCTACAGCACACAGGCTGTTATGGCAGTTTGTCAGAACGTAGGGCATCGGAAACTTTTCCAGTCCGCTGGCCCTTGCCGTCTGAATAATTCCGACAAATGTAATGTCGTGTGATGTTAATTTATCAAATTTTATCTGCAGCTTCTCCATATTACCGGAAGTATTATGACTTTCCAATATTTTATAAGCCATCGTATTTTTTGCTGCTTCTTCCTTCGCCACAGGTGCGCCGAGCTTACTGCCAAGCACAGCCTGCGCATCCTGGTTATCTTCAATTATCTCTGTGCCATTTATAACATAGACACCGCTGTCATACAATTTAATCATCGTTTTCTCCTTTGACAAAAATTTACTTACATGCATCATCCGGGACGCACCCGGACATCTGCACAACTTAAGTATAGCTTGCCGCACAAAAAATTTCAAGACTTTCTTGTTTCCTTTTTATTTCTCCGGTACTCCGCCACCATAAGCGCCAGCTTAAAGGTCATGGCGCCGTCAAACGAATGCAAATCCAGTCCGGTTGCCTTTTCAACCTTTTCCAGCCGGTATGCAAGCGTATTGCGATGTATATAAAGCTGCCTTGCGGTTTCTGAGAGGTTCAGGTTCTGCTCGAAAAACATATGAATGGTCATCAGGGTTTCTTCCCCTATCTCCTCGGGCATGCCTTCGCGAAACACTTCCTCTAAAAACATATCGCAGACAGAAGAGGGAAGCTGGTAAATCAATCTTCCGATTCCAAGCATATTATAGGCAACCACGGGTCTTTCCGCATAAAATATCTTTCCAACCTCCAGCGCCATCTTTGCTTCCTTATAGGCCCTTTCGACATCCTTTAGCTGTTCTGCAACATTTCCGTATGATACCCGCGCCCGTGACATCGCCTCCACATTAATCATGTCCACCAGCATCGTGGCAATCGTTGCAGCCTCTTCCTGCGCATTTTTTTCACCAGTTTCCTTCACAAGAATCATGCTGTTTTCATCCACAGCCGTCACAAAATCATGGCCGTTTCTGGCATACAACTCCCGCACCAGTTCAAGCACCGCATCATCCTGCTGGTATTCCGTTTCAATCACGAATACCATCCTTGCCGCCGTCATTTCAATTCCAAGCTTCCTGGCGCGGTTATACATGTCAATGACAAGCAGATTGCCCGTCAGAAGATCCTGCATAAATTCATTTGTATCATACGTTTCCCTATATGCATCCAGAAGGCGGCCAAGCTGCATCAGGGCAAGCCTGCCTGCGTTGTACGCGTCCGGGGTATCTGATTTTGCCGCCACAACATATACGGTTTCCTCCCCGTCATACAGCTTAAAAAAATGACAGTTTGCCATCTGCTGGCTATCAGCCGGAGTTTCCAAAAAATATTCCAGCGCATTTTTTATTTTCTCATCCGCCTCAAATCCAGCAGCCACAAGATTTCCGCCGATGTCAAACACACATAGCGGAACCCTCATAATCTGGCTGATATCATCAATGCAGTCCTGTATGACCTGATTGGAAACCATTGTGCCAAACTCCCTTCTGCATAATCAGAAATCAGATTCAATGCCTTCTTTAATATAAGCTGGGCATCCCTTAATCCAATGATCTTATCTTTATCAACATCCGCCAGCAACTGCTGCTGTGGATTCAGTTTGATTAAGTTCAGTGCCCTTTTCAATGTCAGCTGGGCATCTTCAAGATCAATTTTTTTATTTTGATTCACATCGCCGAGTAAATCCTTTGTACCGGCACTTGGCACCGGAGTCGAAGGCGGACTCGGCGGCACTTCCGGACTGCTGCCTGGCTTGCTGCTCGCACCCGGACTTACCGATATTCCCGGCTTTTCACTTGGTTTGCTGCTCGGTCTCTCACTCGCATCTGGATTCGGTGATGCTCCCGGCTCTTCACTTGCATTACCACCTGGTTTGTCGCTCACCCCCGGACTTACCGATGCTCCCGGTTTCTCACTTGCATTACCGCCTGGTTTTTCACTCGCCTTTGGATTTGATGATGCTTCCGGTTTCTCACTTGCATTACCGCC
This sequence comes from uncultured Lachnospiraceae bacterium, assembly GCA_947565255.1. Taxonomy (GTDB): domain Bacteria; phylum Bacillota; class Clostridia; order Lachnospirales; family Lachnospiraceae; genus JAAVZI01. Next base: position 30 of record CANOFI010000135.1, on the reverse strand, counting down.
TGGTTTTTCACTCGCCTTTGGATTTGATGA
>CANOFI010000134.1 GCA_947565255.1 uncultured Lachnospiraceae bacterium | reverse complement strand
CGTTGATTACGCTATCAGGTTTTTTGTGGGAAAGCATTACAACCGTCTCCACATGCACCGTCTGCGGAAAACAGTCAACCCCCCGCACTCTCTCAATCCGGTACCCGCCATCGCACAACAGGCGCAAATCCCTGGCAAGTGTAGCGGAATCACAGCTGACATACACAATTTTTTCCGGCGACATCTTTAGAATGGTCTCCAGCAGCGCCCCGTCACAGCCCTTGCGCGGCGGGTCCACCACAATCACATCGGCATGGATATGTTCCTTCTCATACAGCTCCGGGACCACTTCCTCCGCCTTTCCAACATAAAAAACAGCATTCTCAATGCCATTCTCCTCTGCATTGGCACGTGCATCCTCAATTGCCTGTGAAACCACCTCCACCCCATATACACGCTTCACATATCCGGCTATATAAAGCGAAATGCTTCCTGTCCCGCAATATAAATCCCACACCGTTTCACTTCCGTCAAATTGTGCGAATTGTATAACCAAATCATACAATTTCCTTGTCTGCACCGGATTGACCTGAAAAAAAGAAAGCGGCGAAATCCGGTAACAGATATCGCCAATCGAATCATTAATGTACAAATCCCCCCACAATACCCTGACTGTTTCTCCAAGAATGACATTTGTCCGCCTTTGATTTATATTAATAGAAATGCTTTTCATCCCCGCTACGCTGCAAAGCCGCTCCACCAGCCTGTCAGAATAAGGCAGGGACTCTCCGTTTAACACGATGCATACCATCTGCTCCCCGCTCGCAAAGCCTTTGCGAATGAGCACATGGCGCACAAGGCCGGTTCCATCCGTCTCGCAATATGGTTCAATTGCATATTCATTCATGAAATTCAGAATCATCTGTAAAATCTGCGCATTTTCAGCAGTTCCGAGTGCACAGTCCGTATTGGCAATAATGCTGTGCGTTCTTCCGGCATAAAATCCCGCTACAGGCTTTCCATCCGCATCACGGCCTATCGGAAACTGTGCCTTATTGCGGTAATAAAAAGGCTCTTCCATTCCCAGTACCGGCTCTGTCACAAACTCCTCTTTTGAAAAATGCCCGATTCGCTCCAGATTCCCGATAATTTTCTTCTGTTTAAACCGAAGCTGTTCCTCATAAGAAAGCGCCTGCAGCTGGCACCCCCCGCACTGGCGGTAAAATTTACACAGAGGAGGGGTTCGTTTCTTTGAAGGCTTCAAAATCCTTACAAGCTTTGCATACCCATATGTTTTTTTCATTTTCATGATCCTGGCTTCCACCACATCGCCGATGACCGCATCTTTAATAAACAGAGCGCAGCCTTCCTCTCTGCCGATGCCTTCGCCGTCCGTGCTCATATCTTCAATTGTCACTGTCACAAAATCATTTTTCTTTAATCCCATTTTCCAGCCATCCTCAGATTCGATTCAAACAGACGGTTCATTCCAATCCATTCCCCCGTCCTGTTCGCAGGCACTTTAAATATTTCCGTTAATGTCTGCAGCTTGGCGTCCGTATTATCCGCGTAGTTTAACGCTACCGCCTCGGGAAGAGCCGGCTTTTTGGGAGAACCATATTCCAGTTCCCCGTGATGAGCCAAAATACAGTGCTGCAGCTCATGCCTGATTTTTTCTGGAAATCCCGGTATTTGACGCGCTGCATCATTGACCCACTCCGAACCCATAACAATGTGTCCGAGCAGTTGTCCCGGATCCGTATAATTATTTTCCGGAAAGCCGGACAGCTCCTTTAACTTTCCGATATCATGCAGCGCCGCGGCCGTCAGCAGCAGGTCACGGTTTAAAAGCGGATAATGCATACAGTAAAAATCACAGAGTCTGACCACCGCAAGGGTATGCTCCAGCAATCCGCCGATAAAGCTGTGATGCACATTTTTGGCAGCAGAATGCTTTTTAAAGGCCCCCGCTATTTTTTCACTCTTTACAAAAAATAAATCCGTCAGCTGCTTTAAATAGCTGTTCTTTATGCTTCCCATAAACCGCATCAGTTCCCCATACATCTGCTCAATATCCTTATCCGAACATGGCATATATTCCTTCGGGTCACACTGTTCCTCCGGCACGGGACGAACTGACTTTATATTCAGCTGCAGATTCCCCTGAAAGCTCACGACTTCCCCGACAATATGCACATAATCCATAGCCTCAAAATCAAAAATTCCCTGTGAACCCACATCCCAGATTTTGGCATCAACGGTTCCTGTCTTATCCTGTAAAAGCAGAGAATCATACGGCTTCCCCGCTTTCGTTGTCAAAGACTGCTTCTGTCTGCAAAAATAAATATCGGAAACGCGCTCTCCCTCCCGCAGTGTCTCAATATATTTCATATTTTTATCCCTCTCCAGCCTATTATTTCTTTGTATACATTGTACCACATTTGGCCCCGCAGTACAAATTCGGGAAACTGAAAATCCCCCGAATTCACGGGCATCTACGCTCCGCTTCGTTCCGTACTTAACGGATGTTGCAGGCACTGCCCACTGCGTACATAAATATTATACCACACCCCCTGTTAGGGCTCAACTCATTTTTCTTTGCTTTTTCACATAAATTACTTGAAAGCGCCGCCTTTTTTGGGTAGAATAGAAACAAAACAGGAAAGAAATCAAACCAGGAGATTGAAAATGGACGAAAAAGCACTGCGAACATTAGAATATCATAAAATCATCGAACAGCTGTCTTCCCACGCCTCCTCACCGGCCGGCAGGGAACGCTGCAGTCTGCTTCTTCCTATGACAAGCCTTGAAGATATTCAGACTGCACAGACTGAGACCGCTGATGCCCTAAGCCGTGTATACAAAAAAGGCAGAGTTTCTTTTTCAGGCCTGACGGACATCCGCGGCAGCATGAAACGGCTCGAAATCGGCAGCACCTTAAGCATCCATGAGCTTTTACAGGTCAAAAAGCTGCTGGAAGTCACGGAACGCGTCAAAAATTATGCAAAAAAAGAGCGGGAGCATGAAACGGACGACTGCTTAGAACAACAGTTTGAACAGCTTCAGCCTTTAAAACTGCTTGCAAATGAAATTGCACGCTGCATCTATTCCGAGGAAGAAATCAATGACGAGGCAAGCCCTGCCTTAAAAAGCATCCGGCGCAGCCAGCAGAACATTCATGACAAAATACGGTCCCAGATGAATTCGATGCTGAATTCCATGCGGACTTATCTGCAGGACGGTGTCATTACCATGCGCGGCGACCGCTACTGTCTGCCGGTAAAAGCGGAATACCGCAGTCAGGTTCCCGGCATGATTCACGACCAGTCGGCAACCGGCTCCACCTTATTTGTTGAACCTATGGCTGTCGTAAAGCTGAACAATGATTTAAAAGAATTATTATTAAAGGAGCAGGAGGAAATCGAGGTCATACTGGCCACATTAAGCGCCCTGACTGCCGAACACATAGAAGAACTGGTAACCAATTACGAAAGACTGGCGGAATTAGACTTTATTTTTGCCAAAGCGCTGTACGCGGAAAGCTATCAGGGGAGCAAACCGCTCTTCAATACAGACGGCATAATTGAAATCCGCTCCGGCAGGCATCCGCTGCTGGACCCAAAAAAAGTGGTGCCCATCACCGTACATCTTGGAAAAGAATTTCACCTGCTCATTATCACCGGCCCCAACACCGGCGGAAAAACCGTTTCTTTAAAAACCGTCGGACTTTTTACCCTGATGGGGCAGGCCGGACTCCACATTCCTGCAAACGACCGCTCCAGGCTGTCTGTTTTTACAAACGTATTTGCAGATATCGGGGACGAACAAAGCATTGAGCAGAGTCTGAGCACCTTTTCCGCCCATATGACCAACATTGTATCCATTTTAAAGCGTGCCGGCAAAAACAGCCTTGTGCTGTTTGACGAACTGGGAGCCGGCACAGACCCAACCGAAGGCGCGGCGCTGGCTATCTCCATTCTGTCGCATTTACACGAGCGCGGCATCCGCACAATGGCCACCACCCACTACAGTGAACTGAAACTGTATGCGCTCAGCACAGATGGCGTAGAAAATGCAAGCTGTGAATTCAGCGTGGAAACCCTGCAACCGACATACCGTTTATTAATCGGCATTCCCGGCAAGAGCAACGCCTTTGCGATTTCAAAAAAGTTAGGCTTGCCTAACTATATTATCGAACATGCAAAGGAACATTTAACCGTGCAGGACGAAACATTCGAGGATGTCATTTCTGATTTGGAAAACAGCCGGAGAACCGTCGAAAAAGAACGGGAAGAAATTTCCGCCTACAAGGAGGAAATCAAGCAGCTAAAAAACCGCCTTGCCGCAAAAGAGGACCGCATCCAGCAGCGCAGACAGGATATTTTAAGGGATGCAAACGAAAAAGCAAGAACCATACTGGCTGAAGCCAAGCAGTTTGCAGACCAGACAATGAAAGAGTTCCAAAAGTTTGGAAAAGAAAATGTCTCTGTAAAAGATATGGAAGAGAAACGCGCACAGTTACGGGAGAAAATGTCCGCCACAGAAAAACATACTATGCTGAAAACCCCGCAGGGCTCCAAAAAGCAGCATAAACCCGGCGACTTTAAAATCGGAGACAGCGTAAAAGTCTTAAGCATGAATCTGACCGGAAGCGTCACAGCCCTTCCCAATGCAAAAGGATTAATCTCTGTCCAGATGGGCATTTTAAATTCCCAGTTTCCGGTCAGCGACCTGGAAATTATCCCCGAAGCACCGGCAGCGGGCAAACAACACAAGTCCAAAACCTCTACTGGCAGGATAAAAATGTCGAAAACCGCCAGCATTTCTGCGGAAATCAATTTGCTTGGAAAAACGGTGGATGAAGCCATTGCAGAATTAGATAAATATCTGGATGACGCCTATCTGTCGCATTTAGAACAGGTACGGGTTGTCCACGGCAAAGGGACAGGCGCTCTTCGAACTGGTGTTCACCAATATCTGAGACGGCTGAAATATGTAGACTCCTTCCGGCTTGGGGAATTCGGCGAAGGCGACGCCGGCGTTACCATTGTAACCTTTAAAAATTAATGTGCCCAGAGCGTGTCTGCATTATATCCAGGCAGTACACTGGTTTATAACATACCTGGATGCCCCGGCAGGTTTATTCCGAGGCATCCGGTATTCCCAGCTCGCCGGTCAGTGCTTCCTTTGCAAGCAAATCCGCCTCTTCATTGTACTTCTCACCCGTATGCGCAGCTATTTTTCGATATGTAATATTCACAGTTTTCGCATGCTTCTGCATATATGCCGCATATTTCTGTGTCAGCTCATTTTTGGCTTTCCACTGGCCGGTCGCCCACATTTCTATACCCGAATAATCATACCGGATATCCACGGCTTTATATCCATGCTTCAACGTCCACTGTACGGCGAACATGGCGCCCAGCATCTCTCCGGTTACATTGCGAAGGGCAAGCGACTCCGCCTGATTGCCGCTGCCGCTTTTTCTGACAATCTCCCCTTCGGGCTTCAGCAGAACACAGCCAAAAGAATACCTGCCAACCATTTCATTATAGCTCCCATCCACATAGGCAATGACCTGACCCGGCAGACGATAATCCAAACTCTCTGCCTGCACGCCAAGATAAGCCTCCGCCTCCTCTTTTGTTGCAAACCCCTTATATTCCGCACCCGGATATCCTTCCACCGCATCCCTGCATTCCTCCCATGTAGGAAACAGCCCGGTTATTTTTCCTTTTTTTACTGCGTAAATACTTTTTTTCGCCATTTTTCTCCTCCAGCGCAGTACCATTCCAGATCGTGTCTGAAAATTGCTTTATGTCAACCGTTCCTTTCACTCCGTGGGATATTTGTTCCGAATTCAGGAGGCATACCCTCGCTTCGCTGGGGCAGACACACTCTAATACCCCTGTGAATATCCCGACAAAAACTGCCTTGTACGCTCCTGCTGCGGATGTTCAATCACCTGCTTTGCACTGCCCTGCTCCACAATGAATCCCTCATCCATAAAAATCACTTCATCCGCTACATCCCTTGCAAATGCCATCTCATGTGTTACAATTATCATCGTCGTTTTCTGCTCGGCAAGCCCCCGGATTACCTTTAACACTTCCCCGGTCAATTCCGGGTCCAAGGCGGAAGTCGGCTCATCAAAGCATAAAATATCCGGATTTAACGCCAGCGCCCTTGCAATCGCCACACGCTGCTGCTGGCCTCCGGAGAGCTGATGCGGATAATGGCTCATTCGGTCTGCAAGCCCCATCTGCTTTAACAGCTCTTCTCCGTGGGCATTGATGTTTTCTAAAATCTGCTTTTTGTTGTGCTTAAATTCCTTCTGCTCCTGCACAATCAAACGCTCCGCCAAAGTTACATTTTCAAGCGCCGTATATTGCGGAAATAAGTGAAAGGACTGAAAAACCATCCCAAAATGCAGACGCTTTTTCCGAAGCTCCCTTTCCTTTTCTCTTACTTTTCTGGAAGCATCAAACAAGATTTCGTCATTGACCGTGATAACTCCATGGTCAGGCTTCTCCAAAAAATTCAGACACCGCAGAAGCGTCGTTTTTCCGGATCCGGAGGACCCGATAATTGCAAGAGCATTTCCCTTTTCCAGAGAAAAACTCACATCCTGTAACACCTTTGTATGTGCAAAATGCTTTTCAATGTGACTGACTTCCAACATTGCCATACCGGCTCCTCCTATCTAAAATAATCCAGCCTGCGTTCTATATAAT
>CANOFI010000133.1 GCA_947565255.1 uncultured Lachnospiraceae bacterium | reverse complement strand
ATAACCGCTGCTGCGCACACGGTTCATTACGACTGCACCAACTGCAACCTGCCCCCTACCGCATTCTAAAAACAAAGCATATCTATTTTCCCGCACATTTTCACAAACAGGCAGAAATTGTATACTGCAACAGGGGAAGCCTGTCTTTGTCCATATCGGGATTTGCCTATACGCTTCATAGCGGCGACGCTGCTTTTATTTTCCCCAGCCAGCACCATTATTACGAGCCGCCGGAGGAAGGAACGGATAATTTGTCCTATCTTGTCATATTTTATCCGAATCACGCGGAGGATTTTTATTTTGAATTAACACATATGACGCCGGAGCACCCAATTGTAAGACAGGCAAAGCTGCCGCCTTTTCTGCCGCAGCTTTTCGGGTTTTTTTATGAAAGCTTCAGCCGGAATCCCGATCTTCGGATATTTAAGGGCTTTCTTTCCGTAATATCCGCCTGTCTGCTGTCCAAAATGGAATTAAAGCCGGCTCCTCATTCCTGTGACCCTGATGCGACACATGTGGTACTGAGCTATATCAGCCAGCATTATAAGGAACCGCTTTCCCTGAAGGTTCTTGAAAAAGAACTCGGCATCAGCACCGCCGCGCTCAGCAGAATATTTTCACAAAATCTTCGCTGCTCCTTTCCCTCCTACCTCAATAAACTCCGCCTCGAATATGCCAAGCGGCTGCTTCGCCTGGAGTACTACTCCATTCCTGTCATCGCACAGTTGTGCGGGTTTCAGAGCGGCCGCTCGTTTTTTCGGAACTTTAAAAGGCATATGGGTATGACGCCTAATGAATTCAGGCAGAAAAGGGGTCCATAGTCTGCTATAACGCAATCTCCACCCGTCCCGGTGCCTCCAGCCTTGCGGCCTCTTTGCCGTCTAATGTGACTACAAATCCTGCCTCTAACTGCTTATCCGGACGCGCCTTGTCCGAATAGGCAATCGACAGCTTCTTACCCCGCACCTTCACATTGTCAAGCCTGAAATATTTCAGCCCCACATCTACCGGGTCAATCACGATTCTGTCGGTCTCTATTTTTAAGCCTGCCACATGGGCAATCAAAAGCTCCAGGTAATAGGAATGATTGTAATCGGGCTCATCGCTCATGCCTTCCCCTGTTTCAGCGTGATACTGCTCCACAAGATATGGATAATGCAGATTTCTTTCTTTGTAATGCTGCAGGGAATATTCCCTCAGAAAATGTGCAAACTGTCCGTCATATTCGTGATGACTGGCTTTCGTCTGCTTGCCGAGCATGTCCAGCATTATGCCGTTTGTATAGGGCCAGGACGGACCGTTCCACATACAGCCGTCACGGCTTTTCAAATACCCCATCCAGGCGCCGTCGGCAGCATATCCGGGGGCAGCATCCTTCGACGTTGTCGCAAATACACTTCCTGTGTTGAAATACTCTTCACCAAACAGGTAGTCCAGCGCTGCCAGATGTTCTGTTCCGGTAATCTCCGCCCAGTGCGGATAAAAACCGACAATATTTTTTACAAGAGCCTTCTCGTCCGTTTCATGGTGCAGGTCATAATAAAACTTCGTCTCATCATCCCACGCCTTCTCATTGATCTGTTCTGCAAGTGTATCTGCAAAATCCTGATAAAATGCCGCATCCGCCTCTCCGGCTGCCTCCATCATTTTCGCAAGACCAAGCGTATTCAGATAATGGTATATGGAAGTATCCATGCGTTTTAACGGCGTTACAAGACTTTTGTCCTTTCTGTTTACCGAGAATTCCGTAAAATACCAGTAGCTTGGCTGAAATTCCTTTCCGGTCCGGGAATGCTTTTCCTCGATCTGCAGATTGTCGTTTGACGCGCCGTACATTTTGGTATTGCCATCCACGCATTTTTTCATCAGCGGAAGCATTTCTTTGATAAATTCCAAATCCCCGTCAACCAGATACATCTGATATACGACCCATACCATAAAATTGCAGAAGGAACTGCCCTTATGATGCACAAATGCAGACTGCACAATGCCGTTTTCATCTTCCTGGTCAAAAAAGCCTCTTACAATGTCATGCAGCAATTCCTTATCCGGGCACCATTTGTAATCTGTCATCTGCAGCGGCGTGGACAGACAAATGAGACGGCTGAATTCCCAGCCGGTAATATCCAGCGGCTTGCGCTTTCCCGTCTTATGTGCACGCCCCTCATAGACCGTGGTATGCTGCAAAAATCCATACTGGGGTTTTGAGGTGCAGTGCCGCAGTATATACCAGCGGTAGTACCAGGTTTTGTTCAGCACCGGGTCGCTGGATTCAAACGTCGGAAGCTCTGTAAAAAATGTCTCAAATTCTTTCGCATTCTGGTCCACATACTCCGATGGCTGCAGCTGTTTCGCAAAAAATTTGTGAAGACGTTCCACAATCTGTTCCTTTCCATCTCTGTCAGATGAGAGGTTTCCCGTTGCCGCCGCCACTGTAAAAGATACGGTCTGCCCTCGCTGCAGCACAATCTCATCTGTATCGGACGCATCCCACGCAATTGCCGCGCCGACCACAATATTCTTGCGCGCCTCAGACATCTGTATCCAGGTATAACCATCCTCCTTTGAAACCTCACATCTGGACGGACTGACAGCAAGGGAAAGGGTAATCGGTTCACCGGAACGATTTTCCCAGGTCTGCGCACAAAATGCGATATCATCATTCGTAATCATTTTTACTTCGTGAAAACGAATGTCCTCATCCTCAAATTCCATGGTCAGGCGGCTTGGATACCACACCGTTTCCGCTGTAATATAATCAGGGCTGGTACTGCATTTTACGGTAAACAGCTGGTCCATATTCATTTTGTGTATAAAATCAATATGGCCGGTAAATCCAGGCTCCTTATTCAGACAGTCACAAAACAGACGCTCGCCAACCGGTGCAAACAGAAGCTTTCCGACCCAGGCACGAAGACTTCTGTTCGGATAAGCCAGCTGCCTGTCTATTTCTAACATGTACATAATTTCTCCTCACTTTATTTCTTATTATATTAAGATAATTGCAAAAGTCTTATTCGAGGCGACAAGTTTGTGCAATATTTGAAAATAAAACAAATCCTGCAAAAGTCAATCGACTTCATATTTTACAATTATCCATTTTCCCTTAATATGCAATGATCTGTTCGTCAATTTTCATCAAATCTTCGTCACTGACTGTAAACGTTTTATCCTTTTCTTTTACGATTACTGTCACTTTGATGCTTTCCTTTGCAGTACCTGCCTTCTCCGCCTTTACCGCTTCCAACAGCCCTTTTGCAAAGGCTTCATCATCGGATGCCTCTCCGTCCACAAATGTTTTTATATTATAATTATCCGCATATTCCGTCACAGCATCAGACTGCAGCGTGGTAACCGGATTGATGGTAACTGTCACCTTTCCGTCCTTTTCCTCCACAGAATAGGATGCTTTTTCATAGAGCAGCGTACAGATTTCTTCAAATGTGCTTACCACCTCTTCGGAAGGCTCCTCCATGCCAAAATATGCCGCCATAACTTTTGCCTCCGCCGCAAGCGAGTGCCCGGCATGTTTTTTCACATCGGCTTCCTTTTCACCGGTAAGCTCTGCATACTCCTTTACATCTTTCCCATATGCGACATCAAGCAGGGCCTTCACATAACGCGCGCTGTCGCTGTTGTCAGAACTTCCAGAGCTCTGGCATCCTGTCAGCAAAACAGACAATATGCACACGCCCATATATAGTTTACATAATTTTTTCATCAGCTTCCCTGCCTCCAGTCAAATTTTTTCACATTTTTTCTTGCCTGTCCTGCGGCACCCTTGTCCGCAATTTTTGCAGTCTTAATTTCCTGGCAGCACGAAATGCCAAGCGCCTTTAACTCTTTTGCCATTACACCGCCCATATACATGGCGCCGTACGGGCCATAATGCGTAGTATCCAGCTCGGTATCCGGGTCCTGGCCCAGGACCGCATGCATTTTTTTCGCCTTTTTTTCACCCATCTGTTCGTACAGATTCTTTGTAATCTCATAGGTGTCAATAAAATAAACCTCTTTTCCCTGTGCCTGGTACTCCTCCGCCAGCTCCTTCATCGCCTTCGCATACGGCTCATGCGTCTGCTCGCCCATCTTGCCATCCTCAAATGTATAGCGCACAACGCTGGATGCCAGAATGGTTCTTGCGCCTTTTTCAAAATTAGGCTCAATAAAATAATTTTTTATATACCACTTAAAGGATTCTTCCGTATCGGAACTCCCCGACGGGTCCGTGTAAAGTTTACTGGTCTCCTTTTTTTCATCGTTGTGTCCAAACTGGACGATCATGTAATCACCAGGCTGTACCTTTCTCATTACCTCCTTGTACACCTGTTCTGTCGTGTAGCTTTTTGAACTTCTCCCTGAACGGGCCCTGTTCTCAATTTTGACGTCTGATGAAACATAATTCTGCAATACATTTCCCCATCCGGTAATCGGTACTTTATTGTCCCTTAAATTATCCTCGTCATTATGGTCCGAAGAAATAGAATCCCCAATTACCCAAATGGTCTTCGACTCTGTAAACTCTGTCTCCGCTTTTGCCGTCGCTTCCCCGCCAAATGCCGTGGCACAAAAAAGTCCCAACATCAGCGCACTGCCGGCCAAGCATTTCACTATACCCTTTTTCACCTGCAAGCCTCCTCGTAAAAAATATTGTTCATATTATTTTAACATATAAAATATGGAAAGAAAAGTACTAATTACTACTATTTGCTGATCACTTAAAATCCAAGTCCATGTTTTTATGTATAAATTCCAATGGATGTGGATATATTACTTTTGTTTATTTGATCAATGTGCAGTCTTTAAATTGAATGAATTGCACGCACAATTGATACAATTTGATTCTTTCGCATAGAACGATACTACACAAACGGAGGGATTCTACATGAAATTTGATTTGCATTGTCACACAAAAGAGGGATCTCTGGATGGAAAGACAGCAATTGCAAATTATGTTAGAAGGCTTAAAAATTTGGGATTTGACGGCATGCTTGTGACCGACCATAATTCGTACAGGGGATTTGATTCCTGGGACCCAAAAACCAGTGATTTTGTGGTTTTGAAGGGAATCGAATATGACACGAATGATGCCGGACATTTCCTCGTTATCCTGCCTGACCATGTTACGCTGTCTCTTCTGAAAGTGCGCGGGCTTTCCGTTTATCAGCTAGAACGCATCGTTCATAAATTCGGCGGAATCCTTGGCCCGGCACACCCTTTCGGCAGTGGGAAATCCTCACTTATGAATACAAAATCCGCAAAAGCAGGGCGGAAACTTTTTGAAACATTTGACTTTATTGAAAGCTTTAACGGATGCGAGCCAGTGCTGTCAAATGTCCGTGCAAAAGCATTTGCCAAACGCTACCGCAAAATTTCCTTAGGCGGCTCCGACGCACACCGCCTGTCTGTTATCGGCTGCGCATTTACCATATTTAAGGAGCCCGTCCGGTCAAACGACGACCTGATTCAACTGGTCAAATCCGGCATCCAGCCGGAAATTCCCGACGTCTGGACAAAGATTCTGCAAAAAGAAAACAGCTGGGCGCATGATTTTTTTATCTATTCGGGCTACTGGATTTATCATCATATATTAACCTTTCTTAACTATCCGAGAAGATGGCGGGCGCTGCGGAGATACCGGGGGATTCTGTCATAATTATGTCTGCATTTTTGTTGCTGTTTGTAATGGTATGTTTCCCGTTATTTTAATTACATACCAATTTTTGGAGCTTTTTTATGTATCTTGTTTAGGATTTCGGGCAGTTGAATATCTTGGGTGTAAAGAACCACATATCTGCCTTTATAAAGATGAAATTGAAATTCTCTTACTCCAAGCAAACACAGAGCATATAAACCCAAACAGAAAACAGTATGGTTATGATGCATATTTGTATACAGATGATGGGAAAGCCCTTGAAGATGAATTTAACTCAAAAGGCGTAAAAATAATCAAACCCCTACATCTGACAGATTATCAGAATCAGGAATTTGTCATCGAGGACTGCGACGGGCGTTGGATTGCATTCAGATTAAAGACAAAAATTATTTTAAAAGAGCGGAAGGAGAATTTATCTCCCTCCTTCCTAATCTTTTTCGTTTTTCATCTATAACTTTAAAAAATTTTCATATAAAATAGAAGCAGTGAAAATGCCATAAGATTAGGCAACAAGCATTATACCGGTTGCATTTTCTTTTCCAATTCAAGCACCTGTTCCAGAGTGAGACCAGAATACATCGCAATTTTTTCTAATGGCAGGTCTCCATCATCTATCATTCTCATTGCTGAATCTATTTTTTCTTGTTCTACACCCTGTTCAATACCTTGTTCAATCCCCTGCTCATACTTCTCCTGATAACTCATCTGCAAAGTCATATAATCCTTCTCCACTCCGTTTCGGTCGGTGCTAAGCGGACATCCCCCGGATGTCCAGAACCCTCCATTTCTCATTATTTCTGACAGACTGTACCGCTTCATCTAATTCTCTGGTAAAGTCATCTTCCGGCTCTTTACCGTCAATAAAATCAAGCAGTTTTTTCATTTCCGGTGTCACATCATTCATTGTACCCTTCGTATTTAAAATAATCTTTGTTGTATCGTCCCCAAGATCCAACTCCAAATTTTGAATACAGCGATTTTCAAAAGTATAGATATGCCTTCCTTCACCAAACAAATCAAAAGTACATACAAAAATGACAAAACTCCGTT
>CANOFI010000132.1 GCA_947565255.1 uncultured Lachnospiraceae bacterium | reverse complement strand
GGACGTTCTTGAGCATATTACTGAGGAGGTGGATGACAATGAGGATCAACCTATGGATACAAATATTTTGCTGGAAAATGGAACAAATGAGCTGGAGATTCTTGAATTTACGCTGAATGACAATCATTATGGTATTAATGTTGCCAAGGTGCGTGAAATCTTAGCTTTTCAGCCGGTGACACCTGTTCCGAATTCCCATCCGAGTGTAGAAGGAATTTTTATGCCGAGAGAGGATATGATTTCAGTCATCAATTTGAAGCATTGTATCGGGCAGCCGGGTAATGAGAAGGATGGATTTTTTATTATCACGAATTTTAATCAGTTGAATATAGCATTTCATGTGGATGCTGTGCTGGGAATACATAGAATTTCGTGGGCGGATATTATTCTGCCGGGTGTGACGGTTTCGACGGCGGAAGACGGAGTGTCTACCGGAGTTGTCAAGATGGACGGCAAGCTGATTGTGATTCTTGATTTTGAAAAGATCATTACGGACATCAGCCCGGAGACAGGACTTAAGATATCTGATATTGAGCGGCTGGGTGAAAGGGACCGCTATACAATGCCGATTTATATTGCGGAGGATTCACAGCTTCTCAGCAATATGATCTGCGACTGTCTGGAAAAAGCCGGGTATACAAATCTCACGCTGTGTATGAACGGACAGGAATTGTGGGATAAATTAGAAGTAATCAAGGAGAAAAAAGAGGTAGACAGCGTTGCACTGATCATTACGGATATTGAAATGCCGATTATGGACGGGCACCGTCTCACAAAGCTCGTGAAGAGTGACCCGGAATTAAAACAGATACCGGTAGTTATTTTTTCCTCCCTTGTCAATGATGAGATGCGGAGAAAAGGTGTGATGCTCGGGGCAGATGCACAGTTATCAAAACCGGATATCGGTAATCTGGTACAGGAGATTGATAATTTATTAGGAATTAATGCTTAGGCAGACGATGAAAGGGGTTGTCGCAAAACAATGTCAGAGTACAACATATAGTTTAAATCACCCGATATTGTATACTATATGTTGTATTCTGAATCGCATTTGCGACAGCCTTTTTTGCTTTCCCGGTAAGGGCAGGCAGAAGCGGGATGGAATGTTTATGATGGTAAGAGGCAGAAGCGATGGATGAGGAGATAAAAAATGGGCTGGTAAATGAAATTACCAGACAGGTTATGGGACAATTAAAGACAGAGCATATACAGATTACGCTGGAGTGTGCAAAGCAGCTGATGGAACTGGTAGAAAGAAGGTCAGAAGAAATGAATTTGAAATCTGTGATTGCGGTGTGCGGCGCAGATGGCAATATGATTGCAGTGCATCGGATGGAAGGTGCATATCTGGCCAGTTTTGATGTGGCTATGAAGAAAGCCTATACGGCGGCGGCCGTGCAGATGACGACTAAGAAATTAGGTGAGTTGGCACAGCCGGGTGGTATGTTTTATGGTGTAGACAAGGCAGACCAGGGCCGTCTGATTGTGTTTGGCGGCGGGGTTCCCCTTTATGCCGGTCAAAGAATGGTCGGCGCACTGGGGGTGAGCGGGGGAACCAGCCAGCAGGACCATGAGCTGGCAGAATTTGGACAGAAAATGTTTGGGGATATGATATATGGACAGTTATGAATTAAAGAAGAAGCTGGCAGAAATGATGAGGGAGCATATATTTAAAATTCCCAGGAGAAACCGGGAATATGAGATGGTGTATCAGCCGATGATACAGGTGAGCCAGGCGAATGATGCCAAAATCAGCATAAAATTTACCCTGAAGTATAAAAAAAGTATGTTTCCCTGCCGGATGCTCATAGAGACAGACGGGGCTTATGTACACGTAAGCGGTGTAGGGGCTTATCTGGATAAGTTATTTATAAAGGGAAGGCCGGACGCAGTCTGTTCTGAGTTTGTAAAATGGATGAAGTTTGCGAGAAATGGCATGGTAAGCGGGGATTATGCGTACATATTTTACAACAGCCGGCCGGTTGGCTTTATGGCAAAGCCGGCAGACAAAAAATACAGCTATGCTTTTTTTTCAAAAGAAATTGAAGACTGTGGACTGAAGGCAAAAAAGGTGTTTGAATTATACTCTTCTGTTCATTATGAGGGCAACCGGATTCTCTGTCAGAAGATGGAAGATACCTATCTGCCGATGCAGGCGTTTGGAAAGGGACTGCAGCCGGTTAATTCGCTCGAATTGGATACAAGGCGTTCCCTGCTTTGGAGTATGCTCTGTACCTGTGCCCTGAATGGGAGAAGGGGTTAGAGCGTGTCTGACATAAGGCAATTTTCAGATACGCTCTGGAGCGGAACGTTTTTATGTATGGGGAATATAGTATAATAAGAAACTGTCAGACGGGAACAATCATGGATAAGGTAAGAGCGGTCGTTGGATGGGATGAAGCTGCGTGCATGGGTTATTCAGGCAGAGGGGTGGGCGTAGCCGTTATGGACAGTGGGATTTATCTGCACACAGATTTGGCAGACAGAGTGTGTGCTTTTTTTGATGTGGTAAACGGACGGCAGGAACCATATGATGACAATGGCCATGGAACCCATATTGCGGGGATTATCGGCGGGGACGGATATGCTTCCGAAGGCAGATACCATGGGATTGCGACGGGCTGCCGGCTCATAGGGGTAAAAATATTAGATGCAAGGGGAAATGGTTCCATTCCGAACCTGATAAAAGGAGCACAGTGGGTATTAGAAAATAAAAAAAAGTATGGAATCCGAATTGTGAATATTTCAGTCGGCATGTTTCCAAGGGTGGGAGTCCAGCTTAAAAATAAAATCATCCAGAGCGTGGAGCAGCTGTGGGATGAAGGGATTATAGTGGTTGCGGCGGCGGGAAACAACGGCCCGAAACCAGGCACCATTACGTATCCTGGAATCAGCAGGAAAGTAATTACAGTCGGAACAATTCAGGAAATACAGGTGCAGAAAAGTTATTCGGGAAGGGGACCGACTCCTTTCTGCATTATGAAACCGGAGGTGATTGCGCCGGGGTTTCAGGTTGTTTCCTGCAAAAATGATGAGGCTGGATATTGTAAAAAAAGTGGGACGTCTATGGCCACGCCGGTGGTGGCAGGCGCCCTTTGCTGTCTTCTTGAAAAGGAGCCGAATCTTATGCCGGCACAGGTGAAAATGCGGCTGCGCGATACATCAATGGATCTTGGATACCCGAAAAATATACAGGGCTGGGGAAGATTGTGGATGCCGGATTTATTAAAAGGCAATGGCGGAAGACGGATGTAAAAGGGCAGAATTTCAGGCGGTTTCTTTCTATTTCAGGAAAGGGAGACGTGAAAAATGGGACTTGTCATAGAAGTAAAATAATGTTAAAATATAGTCTGATGAAAAAAGTGTAAGGAGAGATACGATGTCAGGACATTCAAAATTTGCAAATATTAAGCATAAAAAAGAAAAAAATGATGCGGCCAAGGGAAAAATTTTTACGATTATTGGAAGAGAGCTGGCGGTAGCGGTGAAGGAGGGCGGACCGGACCCGGCGAATAACAGCAGGCTCCGTGACGTCATTGCAAAGGCAAAGGCCAATAATATGCCGAACGACACCATCGACCGCGGAATCAAGAAGGCGGCCGGGGATGCCAGTGCGGTAAATTATGAATATGTTTCCTACGAGGGATATGGTCCCAGCGGTATTGCGATTATTGTGGATGCGTTGACAGATAATAAAAACCGTACGGCAGCGAATGTGCGGAACGCATTTACAAAGGGAAGCGGAAGCGTGGGGACACAAGGGTGTGTGTCTTATATGTTTGATAAAAAGGGTCAGATTATCGTAGCAAAGGAAGAGTATGACAAGGATGCAGATGAACTGATGATGCTGGCACTGGATGCCGGGGCAGATGATTTCAACGAAGAAGAAGACAGCTTTGAGATTTTGACGGACCCGGATGTATTTGGTGAGGTAAGGCAGGCGTTAGAGGATGCCGGTGTAGCTATGGTGGATGCGGAAGTTACGATGATTCCGCAAAACTGGGTGGAACTCACCGACGAGGAGGACATCAAAAAGCTGCAGAGAACGCTGGATCTACTGGACGAGGATGATGATGTACAGCAGGTATACCATAACTGGGACGAGTAATTGTCTTTTTATGGAGAATAAAGGAGAAGCAAAGGAATGATTTTTGGAATCATAATGGGAGTCTGGATTGCAGCAGTTGGAGCGTATTCCTTTTATTTTGCGTATATGATGAAACAGACCGGCACGATTAAGGCGGGATGGATTATCAGCAGGGAGGTACAATTAAAGGAGAGTCGGGATTTGCCTGCCTTTATTGAAATTGCAGTCAAAAAGACGACTATATTTGCATGGATTGCGCTGTCGGGAGGTCTTTTAACAATTGTGGGGGAGGCGGTGAAGGTGCACTCCGTGATGGCAGCCTGTATGCTTGTGCTCATTGTTGCGTATGTCTGGTATACAATGACCATACGCAAGGCAGAGAAATTGTACTTAACGGTTCCCTCAGACAAGAAAAAGAAAAAAACAAAAACAATAAAAAAATAAAAACAAGCTGAAAGCAGTAAATTTTAGGTAATTTACTGCTTTTTGTCACGTTGTTATCACATGATTTTTTTATTATAGCAGGAAGAAGTATCAATTGTTTATATTGCATATGAAATTCAAAAAATAGTTTTGCCGGAGTGTGTCTGACGCGAATGTATGTTCAAACATGTTCCGCCGGCAAGTCAGTTATTTTTTTAGCTGTTGGATTTGGTTTTGTAATTTATAGAACCGGACCGGAACGGATGCAAATCAAAGATTTGCAGTTGCAGAATAAAGTTTCGCAGTTATCTGTAAGATTTCACAAAAATGGAAGGAGTAATGAGTATGGGAAAAGAAAGAATACTGGTCGTGGATGACGAGGAGAATATTCGCAAAATTATCCGTAAATATGGTGAATTTGAAGGATATGAGGTTGTTGAGGCAAAAGATGGCATGGAGGCGGTCGGTATATGCAAAAAAGAAGACTTTGATGTCATCATTCTGGATGTAATGATGCCGGAGCTGGATGGCTTTTCCACCTGTCGGGAGATACGAAAGACAAAGGATATTCCCGTTATCATGCTTTCCGCGAGGGGGGAGGAATATGATCGCATCCACGGTTTTGAACTGGGGATTGATGATTATGTTGTAAAGCCGTTTTCACCGCGGGAGCTTTTGATGCGGGTAAATGTAGTGATTTCCCGTAATAAAAAGGACAGGCCCAAGGAAGAGGAACGGGATATCTTTGAGGCGGAAGGCTTAAAAGTGGATTTTACTGGAAGAATTGTGACGGTAGACGGGGAACGTGTAGAGATGACCCCAAAAGAATACGAACTGTTGTTCTATATGGTGCGCAACCGGAATATCGCCCTTTCAAGGGAAAAGCTCATTACGGAAGTGTGGGGATATGATTATTTTGGCGATGACCGGACTCTGGATACCCATATGAAGCTGCTTCGGAGCAGTCTTGGAAAGTACCGTGACTTCATTGTGACATTGCGAGGGGTGGGATATCGGTTTGAGGCATGAGAAGCTAAGCTTAAAATGGAAGATTTTTGTGTATCTCCTTGGACTTTCCGGTATTTTGCTTGTTGTTTTGTGGCTTTGCCAGACCGTTTATCTGGAACGGTTTTATAAGTATATCAAAAGCTCCGATTTAAAAGAAGCCGTAAAGCTTCTGGAACAGGCGGCAGAGGAGGAAAACCCGGAGGAGGCAGTAAGGCAGATTGCGGAGGAATATGAGTTAAGCCTTATTTTTGCGAATGCCGGGGGGGAGGAATTGTATTCGGAAAAGTTTGTGCATATGTCGGCGATTGACAGCCTGACGAAGGAACAGCTGAGCATGTATTTTAAAGAGGCAAAGGAAAATGGAGGGAAGTTAGAATACAATTCCCATGAGGAACTGCAAAAGACGGAATCAGATGAGGGGATAAAAAAAGAGAAGCTGGAAAAATGGGACAGGGATAAGCAGGAGGAATGGGATAAGAACAGGGAATGGCAGCCGTTGCCAAGGCCGGAAGCAAGCGGCGGTGCTGCGGATGCGTTTGAATTTGGGCCTCCGGCCGGACCGGATCGGCCGATTGAAGAACATTTAGTACGGTATTTGCGCGGCGGACAGGAAAATATGGTCTGCGCACAGATGGTAACGCTTCAGGGGGAGGAATGCCTGCTACTGGCAACCGTAAAGCTGACGCCTGTGAGTGCAACAGTGCAGACGCTGAAAGTTCAGCTGGTATATATTTCTCTCATTATTATTGTTTTGGCATTGGTTCTATCCTTTTTAATCAGCCGTTCGGTTTCGAAATCCATTGTCCGGGTGAACGAATCGGCAAAGGAGCTGGCAAAGGGAAAGTTTGATGTTACATTTGACGGGAGGGATTACAGGGAAATAGGGCAGCTTTCGGACACGTTAAATTATGCGGCGGGCGAGCTTAAAAAAACCGAGAAATTTCAGCATGAGCTGCTGGCAAATGTATCCCACGACCTGCGGACGCCGCTTACGATGATTATAGCCTATTCGGAGGGCATGCGTGATCTGCCGGGTGAAAATACACCGGAAAACATTCAGGTTGTAATTGAAGAGGCGCAGAGACTTGCCAATCTGGTAAATGATATGCTGGACATTTCCAAACTGCAGGCTGGAGTCGTGCAGCTGAACAGGCAGGAGTATGACCTGACTGACAGCATTAATGGTGTTATGGAGCGGTATATCAAATTAAAGGAGCAGGAAAACTATCAGATTCAGTTTGAATACGATGCCCATATTATGGTGTTTGCGGA
>CANOFI010000131.1 GCA_947565255.1 uncultured Lachnospiraceae bacterium | reverse complement strand
TAGAGCGTGTTTGAAAAATGCTTTCCCCAAGATGTGCGACACAATTTGTGGGAGATTTGCGCCAAATGAAGGGCGCATAGTGGGCTATGTAACCTGAATTTGGTGCAAATATCACGCAAATTGGGGCGTGCAGATTGGGGGAATGAATTTTCAAACACGCTCTAGTACAGAGGTGTTATTTTGGAAAGAATTTTAATTGTGGAAGACGATATTATCATGGGCGGAGGGATAAAGCTGTTTCTGGAGAGCAAGGGATATGAGGCTGTGCTTTCTGAAAATCTGTCACAGGCAGAAAAGATGCTGGAATCCACTTTCAGCCTGATTCTTCTGGATATCAACCTGCCGGACGGCAGCGGATATGATTTTTGCCGGGAAATCAGGAAGCAGTGTCTTACGCCGGTGATTTTTCTCACCGCAAACGATACGGAAGAAAATATGATAAAAGGCTTTCAGCTTGGGTGTGACGACTATATTTCAAAGCCGTTTTCTGTTGAACTGCTTTATCAGAGGATTGCGGCGGTGCTGAGACGTTCCGGACAAAAACAGTCCGGCGAGCGGTTTGAATACCGGAATCTGAGCGTGGACTTTGCCAGAATGCAGGCGGCGGTTTCGGGCAGTCCGGTCAGGCTGTCTGCAACGGAATACAGGCTTTTGGAGCTGCTTATCCGGAACAAAGGGCAGGTACTGACGCGGCAGCAGATACTGGAGAAAATATGGGACTGTGATGGGAATTTTATTGATGAAAACACGCTGAATGTGCATATAAGGAGACTGCGTCAGAAGATCGAAAATGACCCGAAAAACCCGCAGTTTATTATAACAGTTTTCGGAATCGGCTATACGTTTGGCGAATGATCTGGTGAATGGTATGAAAAGAGCACGGCATCGTTTTATCATAAAATTTATTTTTGCGTTCGGCGGATTTCTTGCGTTTTTTTCCCCGGTATTGGTTTTTGGACTTTCCGGCAGTCTTCCTGCTGCGGCGTGCACGGGTGCGGTTCTGCTTGTTTTTCTGCTGCTCATGGTGGCTCTCTACAGAGCCGACGACCGGTACATCACGCAGATTGTTCTCGAACTTTCGCGGCTGGTCGATGTATTGTCGGAGCTGGAGGAAAAAGAGATTTTTCCTGAAAATGAGGACAGTGCGGTGTCAAAACTACAGGCGAAGGTCATAAAGCTTGTCCGGGTGCTGAAAAAGAAAAACCAGCAGACAGCCGCGGAAAAAGAGAATATGAAATCGCTTGTATCTGACTTTTCACACCAGTTAAAAACGCCCATCTCAAATCTGGTTATGTATAGTGATTTCCTGAAGGACGACGGGCTGACAGAGGAAAAGCAACGGGAATATCGTTCGGTTTTCTGCCAGTCTGTGGACAGACTCCGCTTTTTATCAGAAAACATGATTAAACTTTCCCGTCTGGAAAGCGGGCTGATACAGCTGAACCAGCAAAAGCAGAGCATAAATGAAACGGCGCTGCGGGCGGTCAAGGATATCTATCCGAAGGCAAAGGCGAAACAGGTAGAAATTGTTTACGCCGAAGAGGAACGTGTTTTTGCGGATTGTGACGGGAACTGGACGGCGGAGGCAGTGTTTAACCTGCTTGACAATGCGGTGAAATATTCAGCGGCCGGCTCAAAGGTATTTCTTTCTGTAAAGAGCTATGAAATGTTTGCGGTGGTTGAGGTGAGGGATGAAAATCCGCCTTTGCCGGAAGCGGAACGCGCGCAGATATTTACACGATTTTACAGGGGCTCGAACAGCAAAGGAAAGGAAGGCATCGGCATCGGTCTGTATCTGGCAAGGGAAATTGCTGTCCGGCAGGGCGGATATATGAAGCTGAAATGCACGAAGGATGGAAATGCATTTTCCATTGTATTGCAAAAACAAGGCTTAAAATCTGATATTCGGACATACTAAAGGTAAAATTTATGGATGAATCCGGAGGAATAGAATGAATCAGCAGTCCAGAACAGAGAAACCAGACAGCCATTCCCGTCTGAGGAATGAGACAAGTCCCTATTTACTGCAGCATGCGGATAATCCCGTAAACTGGTATCCGTGGGGACAGGAGGCATTTGAGCGGGCAAAAGAAGAAAATAAGCCCGTTTTTTTAAGCATCGGCTACAGCACATGCCACTGGTGCCATGTCATGGCGCATGAAAGCTTTGAAAATGAAAAAACAGCGGAAGTATTGAACCGGCATTTTATATCCATCAAGGTAGACCGCGAAGAACGGCCGGATATTGACAGCGTATATATGGCGGTCTGCCAGGCGTTTACGGGTTCAGGCGGGTGGCCTTTGAGCATTTTTATGACATGGGACAAAAAGCCGTTTTTTGCAGGCACGTATTTTCCGCCTGTTTCCCGTTATAATATGCCGGGATTTGCGGAGCTTTTAAGCGCCATTGCGGACAAGTGGGAAAATGACCAAAGGTCACTTTTAGAATCTGCCGGACAGGTGATTTCGCATTTGACAAATTCTGTGAACAGGCGGACAAAAACAGGCGGACAGGATATTGTGCAGACGGCGTTTCAAATGTTTTCGAAAACGTATGACAGGATAAACGGGGGCTTTGGCAGTGCGCCCAAATTTCCGATGGCGCACAATTTATTATTTCTGATGTATTATGCGAAGCAGTATGAAGACGCGAAGGCTCTGGAAATGGTTGAAAAAACGCTGATGCAGATGTACAGAGGCGGCATATTCGACCATATCGGCTATGGGTTTTCACGATATTCGACGGACTCACGTTTTCTGGTTCCGCATTTTGAAAAAATGCTGTATGACAACGCTCTGCTTATCATGGCATATACCGCGGCCTTTTGCGCCACAGATCGTCTTGTTTATATGGAAATCGCCCTAAAAACGGCGGAATATATGATGCGTGAAATGATGAGCCAGGAAGGAGCCTTTTACAGTGCGCAGGACGCGGACAGCGAAGGCGTTGAGGGGAAATTTTATACGTTTCAGCCAGAGGAAATCACGGCTGTTCTTGGAGAAGAAAAAGGAAAGGAATTTGCACGGATTTATGATATTACAGAGGAAGGGAATTTTGAGGGGGCGAATATTCCGAACCTTTTAAAAACAGACGTAAAGAGCGGCGGTTCAAGGGAGACATTGAAAAAACTGTATGATTACCGGAAAACCCGGACAAAACTGCATCTTGATGATAAAGTTCTGACGGCCTGGAACAGTCTTGCGATTGCGGCATTTTCCATGCTGTACAGAGCCTGCAAAGATGAAAAATATCTGGAAACAGCGAAAAAGTGCGAGCATTTTCTCCAAAAAAATTTATGTGATGGTTCCCGAATCTTTACAAGCTGGCGCGATGGAAGACATTCGGACAGCGGATTTCTGGAGGACTATGCATTTTATGCTGCTGCGCTGCTAGAATTATATCATTCGACGCTGGATAGCAGTTATCTTGAGAGGGCAGAAAAGCTTTGCGAAGAGACAATTAAGCGGTTTACAGATAAAGAAAACGGCGGATTTTATCTGTGTGAAGCAAAAAAAACGGAGCTGTTTATGAATCCAAAGGAGACGTATGACGGTGCCATGCCAAACGGCAATTCTATGATGGCTTATAATCTGGTACGGCTGGCGAATCTGACGCAAAAGGAATCCTTTGCGGAGCCTGCTAAAAAGCAGCTTGCTTTTCTGGAGAGCGAGCTGCAGGATTATCCATCGGGAGGCGCGTTGTTTCTGCTTGCGAAGCTTTTATATAATAATCCGCCTGCACGTATTACAGTTGTGCCGGAAAAGGGTGCGGATTTGCGGAGACTGAGAAAGCAGCTTCCGTTTTTGTCTGATGTGACAATTGCAGAACAATCCGCCGAGTATGCCTTACTAAACAATAAAACGACATATTATGTGTGCAAAGGGCACACCTGTTTTGCACCGTCGAATGAGATGCCGCAAGGGAATGTTACTATGAACAGCATGGAAGGCTGTTCATAGTAACAGAGAAAGGCAACTGCTAAAAATATGGCTTGATTGCACATTGTAATGGCAGCTTTTTTGTGGTATAATTTCTGATAGAAAAATTTATTAATTTGTGTAAATTGTGCACACAATTAACACAATACAAAGGAGTGCAAAAACAGATGAGACAAGGAATTGTAACCCCAAAATTCAAAAAGCATAACACAAAAAAGCATGTTTTTGCTGTCCTGGCAGCAGTCCTGCTGTCTGTGAGTCTGCTCAACAGCCCGCTGGCAGTGGAAAGCAGCCGGCCGGCAGCGGCACAGGAAAAGAAAACAAGCGACTTTAAAGTGTCCGGAAAAATATGGATTGCCGGGGATTCCATCGCAGCAGACCACAGCTATGAAAATGAAAACGATTATCAGAGATTTGTGCATGGCTGGGGGGAAGTGATCGGAGATTACTTTACATCGGACGTGCAGGTGTATAACAAGGCAATTTCCGGACAGACAGCCAAGTTTTTTACAGAAGAGACAAATTATCAGGATATTATGGATGGAATTGGGAAAGGAGATTTTCTGCTGATACAGTTTGGGCATAATGACTACAAGAGCGCCGGGGGAGACCATTACTCCCTTCCTACAGACACAGAAGGCTCCTACAAATGGTACCTGAAAAATTATTACATTGACCCGGCATTGAAAGCCGGCGCCATGCCGGTGCTGTGCACGTCCGTTACATTGCACAGATTCGATGGAGATACAGTCAGTGAAGACCAGCCGCAGCAGCTTTTTGTGGAAGCCATGGAGGAACTTTATTCCGAATACTGTGAGCAGGGAATTGAGATCGGGTTTATTGACACCTATTCTCTGACGCATTCTTATATAAACAGTGTACAAAACAACGCTTCTGCATATTATGCAAATAAATATGACCGGAGACCGGATGCGGGGGGAAACCGCACAACCAGCCTGGACCACGTGCATTTTTCAGAAAAAGGTGCGAGGATGGCGGCAGACATCATTTCCCAGAACCTGCTTCTCCGGTATGAAGATTTGAATCGTTTCAGCAGACGCGGAAAAACGGACGGAGGAGAAGGAACAAGCGAGAATCCATATCTGATCAGTACATGGGCGCAGATATACCAGATTTTGCAGGATGACAAAAAGAATACACCGGATACATACTACCGCCTTGCCGCTGACATTATGCCAACCGTGCAAAAGCAGGACTGGACAACGCATTTCAGGGCTAATTTAGACGGCGGCGGCCATACAGTCAAAAATGCAGTGAACCGTGCCATAGACAGTATGTTTGATGTAAACGAGGGTGTAATCAGCAATGTGAAGCTGCAATATAATGTGTATCATTTCCGGCATTGCAGCCAGTATCCGTTTGTAAGGGAAAATAAAGGCGTCATCCGAAACTGTACGGCTGGCGGGAGAATCACTTTTTTCAGTTACCCTAAGGAGGAACGAAGCCTGTGGGAGTGCGGGGCATTTGCCGGTGTGAACAGAGAGGGCGGCGTGTTGGAAGCGTGTACAAACTATACGAAAATCCGTGTCAATACCAATTTCAAAGCGGTATATCTCGGAGGCATTGCAGGATGTAATCAGGGAACAATCTGCCAATGTGCCAATAGGGGAAGTTTGTTTGCAGATTCATCAGAATGGTCATACAAAGATAAGACGGTACATAAGGAAGTTGTATGCTGTGCGGGCGGAATTGCAGGAATTGTGTCAGACAATTCGAATATTTCCGATTGCAGCTCTGAGACACTGCCAATTGCTATGACAAGTCTGAAATATGAGTCTGGCTGGACCGGTGCAAAAGAGCAATATGCGGTTACCGAGACGCAGTTAAAGCAGTACCTGGAAGAACAGCGGGTCTCCCAGGAACCGGTTACATCAGAACCCGTACCGACTGGTGCGGCAGCTGTGCCGGGGGATGTGAACGGGGACGGACGCCTGTCCCTGCAGGATGCACAGCTCACTTTAAAAATGGCGCTGAATCTGATGATTCCCGAGGAAAGCCAGAGGAAAGCAGCAGATTTGGATAAGGATGGGAAAATTGTGCTGGCGGAAGCACAAAAAATACTCAGGGCAGCTTTGAATCTGGAGGTGCTTACATAAATATAGAAATTTATGTAAAGCAAATGCAATATAGACGCCTCCGGTTTGCGTGTCAGCCGGAGGCGTCTTTCACACAGAAAAATAAATACTTAAAATAAGTATGATTCTGATTTAGGTTATAGACATTAAACAGGTTGATAATGTGCAAATCAGAGCAGATGGTCAGATTATTTTTTCCTGCAAATGCCAGAAGGGCTTCATAGGTATGTGCAATATCCTGGCAGTTGTGGTCATGGTAGCAGCTGATAATCCGGTGGGAGGGAAGCGGAAAGATATGTACATTGTCGCTGGCATCCTGAGAAATGCTGAAGACCGTGCTGTATACATAGTTCTTCTGTTCCACGTCCGGAAGCGCAATGGTAGTTCCCATTGGAAATGCTGACAGATAAGGGATTCCTGCGATGTTTTTCAGATGCTTCTGCATGTCTTTTGCAATATCGGATGCATGGTAGGCACGTTTTTTTGCTGCAATTTTCGTTTTGTATAACGTAATACTGGGAAGCGTGTCCAGTACCGGACGGTGGTTTTGAAAAGAGCTGTATTTTTCAAAAATCCACAGCCCGTTTTTTAAAAAATTGATTTTTTGCTGGAGTTCGGACAGCTGCAGCTTCATCTCATCAATTCTCGAATTGCATATGGAGATCATTTCATCCGTGGAGTCCGAATTGATAATTTGCTGTATTTCTTTTAAGGAACAGCCCATACTCCGAAAGATAGAAATAAAATCAATTTTTTAAAAAACGGGCTGTGGATTTTTG
>CANOFI010000130.1 GCA_947565255.1 uncultured Lachnospiraceae bacterium | reverse complement strand
ATCGATACAAAAATGGAGCGACTTCAAAACGCTTTGGAGCGGAATTTTTGTATCGATGGTCCAAACTCGTCACTCCGAATAAAACGTCCGCATTTTCCAGCTCTTAATATTTAAACATTTGAGAATCTCTTATTTCTCAAAATTTTGTGTAACCCGGAAATTTCATTCAGACTTATACATTTAATATAAAATTTCCCAGCATTTTTTTGCCGTCCGGCGTCAGAATGGATTCAGGGTGAAACTGCACGCCGTATATTGGATAGGTACTATGCTGTACGGCCATAATCTCTCCTTTTTCTGTTCTGGCCGTAACTTTCAGACAGTCCGGCATGGCGTCCGGATCTGCCGCCAGCGAGTGGTAGCGCGCAACGGGGGCAGTCTCAGGGCATTGCTTAAAAAGCGGGCAGTTTTTGTCGAATCTGACCTGTGACTGCTTTCCGTGCATCAGCCTTTCTGCATAGGTAATCACCGCTCCGTATGCCGCGCAGACTGCCTGGTGGCCCAGGCAGACGCCGAGTGTGGGAATCGTCTTTCCAAGAGTTTTAACAATTTCAATGAGATTGCCTGCGTGCTCCGGTCTGCCGGGACCAGGGGAGAGGATAATGTGGTCAGGGTGCATGTTTCGGATTTCCTCCACGGTTTTTTCATCGTTCCGGATGACGCCGATATCCGGATTAATTTCGCCGATAAGCTGATATAAATTGTAGGAAAAGCTGTCATAGTTATCAATGAGTAAAATCATAAATCCGCCTCCTTTGCAAGCAGCAGGGCATTTACGACTGCCTGTGCCTTGTTGATGCATTCTTCATATTCTTTTTCAGGAACGGAGTCGGCAACAATTCCGGCACCGCTTCTGACAAACACGTTTCCGTTTTTCTTATAGGCAATGCGGATTGCAATGCAGGTGTCCATGTTTCCTGTAAAATCAATATATCCGATGGCACCGCCGTAAATGCCGCGCTTGTTGTGTTCCAGTTCGTTAATTAACTGGCAGGCGCGTATTTTTGGCGCGCCCGAGAGCGTTCCGGCGGGAAGGACGGCGCTGACTGCATCAAGTGCATCAAAATTCTCCTTAATTTCGCCTCTGACTGTGGAGCCAATGTGCATGACATGGGAATACCGTTCGACAGAGTGCAGTTTTTCAACCTTGACACTTCCGAACCGACTGATTTTCCCGAGGTCGTTCCGGCCCAGATCGACCAGCATATTGTGTTCGGCAAGTTCCTTTTCATCGGCAAGAAGTTCGGCCTCCAGAGCCTGGTCCTCGGCTTCGGTCTTTCCCCTGGGCCGGGTGCCTGCGAGAGGAAAGGTGTGCAGTATGCCGTTTTCCAGTTTTACCAGTGTTTCGGGAGATGCGCCGGCCACTTCGACATCGGTTCCTGAAAAGTAGAACATGTAAGGCGAGGGGTTCATTGTTCGTAACATCCGGTAGGTGTTCAAAAGGCTTCCTTCAAACTTCGCGCTTAAACGGTTTGACAGTACAATCTGGAAAATATCGCCCTCCCGGATATGTTGTTTTGCTTTTTCTACCATCTGGCAGTATGTTTCCCTGTCAAACAGCGGTGTGACCTCTGAAAGCAGATGGCCGCCGGGTTCTTTTTTCTTTTCTCCGTGTTTTAAAAGTTCACATAACTGCTTTAATTCCATAACCGCCTTATTGTAGCTGGTTTCAGGGTCATTCAGCGGCATATTTGCAATCAGAATGATTTTCTGTCTGAAATTGTCGAAGGCGATTACCTTGTCAAACAGCATCAAATCCACGTCTTTGAATGCTTCGCTGTCTTCTGTGTTCGTTCTGACGGATGGTTCGCTGTACCCCATATAATCGTAGGCAAAATAGCCGACGAGACCGCCTGTGAAAGGAGGAAGATAGTCAAAACGGGGACTTTTATAATCTGCGAGAAGCTGCCGCAGAAAGTCAGCCGGGTGTGCGGCTGTGAGCCGGATATTTCCGGCCTGCAGTCTGCCGTCGGTGCAGGTAATTTCTAATTTGGGATCATAACCGAGAAAGGTGTAGCGCCCCCACGTTTCTTTTTCGGCAACCGATCCCAGCATATAGCAGTGTGTCGAAACATTTTTCAGTATTTTCGTTGCCTCAATGGGTGTACAGATGTCTGACAATATCTCGCAGCTTACCGGAATCACTTTGTATTTTCCAGTGGCGGCGATTGCCTGAACTTCTTTGAGGCTGGGTGAAAATTTCATGATAGTAACCTCCTTTACAAAAAAAACGTCCCTGACAGATTGAATCAATCTGTCAAGGACGAATAAAGTACTTATCCGCGGTGCCACCTTGTATTCATGGAAAGCCCCATGCTCTCAGCGGGATACCAGCATATCCCCGGCAACTGACGTATGCCACACGTCGCAGAATACTCGGCACAACGAAGGATGTGCTTTTGACTGCGCCCTCAGCGGTCCATTTGACGGTTTGTTTCTTGCCCGGTTCTCAGCATCCCGGACTCTCTGTAAAGGCATTGTCCGCCGTTATATCCGCTTCAACGGTTTCTTTTTATTTAAGTTGTAGTATACTGGAAATGTGTCATTTTGTCAAGAGGAATTTGAAAAGGAAATATTTTTTGTAAAAAATGAAAAAAGGGATTGACTCTCCCGTAAGGTCAGAATGTATAGTATCAGTAGATTCGAATCGAAGATGGCGAAAGGAGTAAATGCATATGCTGCAGATTGGAGAATTTTCAAAAGTCTGTCAGGTGAGTGTAAAAACACTTCATCATTATGACAAACTGGGATTACTGGTGCCGGCGGAGGTGGACCGTATTACCGGATACCGCTATTACCGGATAGAACAGGTGGATACCATGAATTATATCCAACGGCTGAAACGGTACGGTTTTTCGCTGGAAGAAATTCAACATATCATTGCTCTTTCGGACAACACAGAGATCTCTGCAAAGCTGCGGCAGCAGAAGGAAAAGCTGAGGCAGGAACAGCAGGAAAGAGCCATTATCCTGAATGAGCTTCAGACACACATTTCTGTATTTGAAAGGACAGGTGACATTATGACTTATCAGAAAAGCTATACGGTTGAGGTGAAAGACTCTCCGGCAATGAATGTGCTGGCAACACGTGCCAGGATGGGAGTGGATGAATTTGGAAAATATTATGGAACGCTGTTTGAGCGTGTACCCAGGGAGCGGGTTACTCCCACCGGCCTGAATGGTGCAAAATATTTCGATGAGGAATTTAACCATGAATCTTCTGATGTTGAATTATTCATTGGAATAAAGGAAAGAGAAAAGGCAGATACGATTATGGAGCCGCAGAAGTGTGCGATGACGGTTCACCGCGGCGGTTATTCCACTCTTTCGGAAGCCTATGGCGCTGTAGTTTCCTGGATTATCGGGAACGGCTACGAATATGCCGGGGCGCCCTTTGAGCTTTATATTAAGACACAGTTTGACTCCTATTCGCCGGAGGATTGGGAGACAGAGGTGTATTTCCCGATTCGGAAGAAATAGCGCTGCCATAATGTTGAAAACGGCTTCTGCACACCGGAATAAACTGGTGGCCGGAGCCGTTTTATATTGGACACAGATGTATACAATATAAATAAATTTCTTCATTGCAATATTTGACATTTTTGTATATAATAAAAGGTAAGTATTAATTTGTTATACAAATTCGGATGAAAAGCGAATGAAAAATAATTCTGACAAAGGAGGACAAGGGATTGATCCGCAGAAAATATATGAGAACAAGGGAATTAAAGCCCGGAATGAGAATCGATCATGCAGTGTTAGACCGGATGGGGCGCAATCTTGTCCAAAAAGGTGCAGAATTAAGCGAATATGTGATAGATTCGCTGTTAAAATTAGGTGTTATGAGTGTTTACATACAGGAGGGGGAATACGAGCCGGAGGAAGAGAAAATCCCCGTTTCTCTTGCTGCCCAGGTGCAGATAGATAAACTCCGTACGGATGACCGTTCCAAGGTGACGCTGTCTGCCAGTGTGCGCAAACGTGTTGCCGAAGGAATACAGTTTATTTACAGCAACACGGAGTCAAAGGAGCTCGTGGCGGCGACAGATAACATAGCCAATGACCTGCTGCGTACGATTGAGTCAAATAATGCAATTGCGATAGATATCAGCGCCTTAAAGACAAGTGACGAATATACGTTTAAGCACAGTGTGGATGTGGCTACGATGGCTATGGTGGTTGCAAAAAAAGTCGGTCTGCCCCAAAAGCAGATTCGGGAAATCGGCGTGTCGGGTCTTTTGCATGACGTCGGCAAGACAAAGGTGCCGAATGAAATTCTGAATAAGCCCGGACGGCTGGATGATGAAGAATTTAAAGTGATGAGACAGCACCCGGTTTATGGTTATGATATTATAAAGAATAAAAAAGAATTTACGCCTGCGGTTACGCTCGGAGTGTTGCAGCATCACGAAAAAACGAATGGGAAAGGGTATCCGATGGGGACATCTGCGGATAAAATCTGTCCTTATGCCAAAATATTGACGGTGGTTGATATTTATGATGCCCTTGTGACGGAGCGTCCGTACAAATCCGCTTTTTCGCAGAGAGAGGCAATTGAGATGATCATGTCTATGACAACGGAGCTGGATATGAGTGCCATGCAAAATTTTCTTGAGAGCATGATTCTGTATCCGGTCGATACGGTTGTAGAGCTCAGCAATGGAGAGAAGGCCAAAGTCGTAAAGAATAATCCAAATTATATTTTGAGACCTGTGGTGGTTGGGATGGAAAGCGGTACGGTTTTTGACCTTGGCGGGGACTTAAGCTGTGCGAACATTGTGATACAGTAGCCGCGCCGGATGGAAGGGATATGTCTGTGAAGAAGGAGAAATGGCTTGCGCATTTTTGACAGGCTGGCAGGTGGCAGAGAAAGAGGCTGTGGGAATGGATGGAAGCGTATGCAGCAATAAATTCCCGCGGCCTTAAATTTTATAGCAGAATCACGTGAGAGTGCAGGCAGTGCACAGTGGTTTTTCAAAATAGCAGCCGGACATCACAGCAGTTTCATACAAGGGGATGAACACAGAAAACGACAGAATGTGAAAAATAAGGAGAAGGGTCATGGAAGATAAAATGGCTAGGTGGAAAGGATTCAAACATATATTGGAATCTGTTGCAACAGAGAATCCATTGTCATATGGAGTAATAGAAACAACACAAATTGCATTTTCTGAGGATGTACGCAGATATTGCGAGGCCAATACATGCAATTCCTACGGAAAAAACTGGACCTGTCCGCCGGGCGTGGGAACTGTGGAGGAGTGTAAAAAGAGGACGCTTTCCTTTCGGCATATGCTTGTTTTCAGCAGTTATTTTGCACTGGAGGACAGCTTTGATTTCGAGGGAATGATGCGTGCAAGGGAGGAGTTCAAAAAAGTATGCAGACAGATTGATGCCGCTGTACAGAACGAGTTAGACCGGTATCTCATACTGTCCAATGAGGGGTGCGACCGGTGTGTTACATGTACCTATCCTGACGCACCGTGCCGTATGCCGGATAAAATCCATCCATCCATTGAGGGATTCGGCATATGGGTAAATGAGCTCGCAAAAAGTGCGGGGCTTGCTTACCATCATGGGAAGGATACGGTTACCTATTTCGGTGGAGTACTTTTTGACGAATACCCAAACGGATGAGAAAGGAAAAAGTGATGGGACAGCCTGTAATAGAATTAAAGCATCTTACAAAAACATATGGGAAACATACCGTAGTCTCTGATTTTCAACTATCTGTTGAAAAAGGCCGTATCTGCGGACTGATCGGACCAAATGGTGCAGGGAAGACAACTATAATGAAGATGATGGCGGGGCTGGTGCTGCCTGACAGCGGGCAAATGCAGTTTCTGGGAGAATCAGAAAATATCGACCGGGTCCGCCGGAAAATGAGTTTTATGCTGGAGGCTCCCATTGTGGACCCGGCGATGTCTGCACGTGAAAATATGCGGTATGTAAAGTATGTAAAGGGCATTGCAGATAAAAAAAAGATTGATCAAATGCTGGAGCTGGTGAAGCTTTCTGACACTGGAAAAAAGAAAGCGGGCAAATTTTCGCTTGGCATGAAGCAGCGTCTGGGAATTGCCATGGCAATGCTTTCTGAGCCTGAGATTCTTGTGCTTGACGAGCCGGTGAACGGGCTGGACCCGGAGGGAATTGTGGAAATCCGCCTTCTGTTAAAAAAACTTTCCGAGGAAAAGGATATGACGATTCTGATATCCAGTCATATTTTGTCGGAATTGTCAGAGCTTTGTACAGATTTTATTCTGATGAACCACGGTGTTTTGATTGAAGCAGTCCGCGCAGAGGAGCTTCTGGCAAAAAGCAGGCATTATATTGCCGTCCGGACCGATAATCTGGATAAGACAGTGGAGATTTTGAAAGAGAAGCTGGCCGTTTCGCAGTATAAAGTGATTCATGGCGAAGAACTACATCTGTTTGAATATCTTGATGATATCGGGAAGGTTTCAAAAACCATTACCGATAGCGGGTTCGTGATTACGAAACTGGTTCAGGAGGGTGAAACTCTCGAACAGTATTATTTATCAAAGGTTGGTGCGGCAGATGAGTAGGAATTTGAAAGCAGAATTATACAGGCTGACACATTCGGGGAGCTATTTTTCCATATATATCGTGTGCGGTCTTCTGATAACCGTGATGCCGCTTACGGTGAGTCAGAAGCAGCTGGATATGGACTTATACCAGTATGTTGCTTCGGGTGCAGAAACACAGTCTCTGATGTTTGCGATGTTTATTGGCACTATGACGGCGGTTATGATTGGGAGCTGCCTTATGAGATATATAAACGGGGCGGATGGATGAACCCGCAGAT
>CANOFI010000129.1 GCA_947565255.1 uncultured Lachnospiraceae bacterium | reverse complement strand
GGAAGCCATCCAGCCTGGTATACTGCCAATATATTATTTTTTATACAGTTTTGCACCCGCCAATATCTATCCAGCCAAAAAAACAAACGAAATATTCGTGTGTTATCCTACATTCCGCAGGGAACCTCCAAACCGCTGACATACATAAACTAAACGAAGCAGTATCCGGTGAAAGTTTTATTTCAAATAATCAAGCGGATCTACGCTTGTCCCATCCTTTAACACC
This sequence comes from uncultured Lachnospiraceae bacterium, assembly GCA_947565255.1. GTDB lineage: Bacteria > Bacillota > Clostridia > Lachnospirales > Lachnospiraceae > JAAVZI01. The sequence continues at coordinate 6,600 of CANOFI010000129.1, read as the reverse complement.
TGAAAATACAGATTATCGCCTTCTACCTGGTAATAAATACTCGGTTCCGCAATTGTTGCAATCCTGCTTCCGGCCTCCACATAGCTTCCGGTACTGAGCGCAACATCCGCAAGCTGGCCATACACAAGCTGGTATCCGTTCCCAATGTCAATGGTCATCGTAAGACCTGTTTCACTCTTTTGCTCAATACTTTCAATCACACCGGCGGCGGCTGCTATCACCGGGGTTCCGCACTCACTCTGAATCGCAATTGCCGGATTGTACTTATACTGGTCCAGTGTTGGAAAATAAATCGTCTGATTCATGCTGTAATCCAGTACCACATTTCCTTCAACCGGCCATTTCATCCCATTCTCCGGCTGAAAATTCAGGTTAATGGCATTTTGTACGGATGCCTGGGCCGCCTGGTCGTCTGTCTGCGAGGTTGTCGGTTCTGATGAAACAATTGTCTCATCCACTGTCCCTGCCATATCCGGCAAAGCAGCTTCCTGCGGCTGCGCAGATTCCACTACTTCCTGCTGTTCTGGTTCGTTTTGCTTCTCTTCCTCCCGCTCTACAAGACTCGCTTTTTTATCCTGCTTCGCTTCCGGCTGCATATCGTCACCCCGGCCGGCGCGGATAACGTCCCTTTCTGTCTCTTCCCAGTTTACCAGTTCCTGCTCCTGTCTGGTTTTGGCCGTCTCCATCTTGTATATTCCGGCCAGTCCAAGAGCCGCAACCGCACATAAAGCACTTGCCACAAGAACGGTTCTTCTCTTATAAAATGCTTTCTTTTTGCTCCTCATCTTATCACCTCTGAAATTCAAAATGTATTCTAACATTATGATTTCCGATTTCGGTGAATTTATTCAATGGCAATATCTTTAAAAAAATAATTTAAAATCTGCTGATAATCCTTTCCATTTTTCGCTAACTCGTTCGCTCCATAGAGACTCATGCCCAGTCCATGTCCCAAACCTTTGCACACAAAACGAAGCCCGTCTTCCCACGGCTCTACCTCAAACGCCCCGGAAGGCAGCAGAAACTGTTTGCGGAATGTCTCTCCGTGCACGCTCTGTCCGGCTACCTCCATCTGCTCCACATAGCCGGCCGAATCCTTTTGCACCACCTTGCATATTTCTGCGGGATTGTCTGCAGATTCGATTCCTTTTCCTTCATAATATTGTGTTAACTTTTCACACAATTCTTTCTTTGTAATGGTTTTGATTGTGACATAGCTGTCAGCCAGATAGTCTTTCTCACAGGTAACCGGCCCAAGATATTCATATCCATTCCCCAGCAGAACTGCACCGTTTCTGCTTTTTCCCGCGCTGATGGCATGATAATACGGCTGAGCCAAAGCATTGTTATAGTACATGCATATGCCCTTCGTATCCACTACAGCGCGCTCCAGCTTCTGATAATTCTCTTCAAAATGTTCCTGCCACAAATCCTTCATCTGCTCCATGGAAAGAAATGTCTGTTCTTTGGCCGACACCTCCTGGTCCTTCTGGTTTTTTTCATAATCCGTCCGCACCAAAACCGCCTGGGCCTTCAACGCTTCCATTTCATACTCTACGGACATCTGCGATGCCAGAACCCCGATAAAATATTGCTGCAGAGGCATTTTTTCACTTCTGTCATCATAAACGATTGTCACATCGGTTTTGTCAGACAGCTTTTCTTTCCCGCTTTTTTTGGGCACTCCCGCTACCAGGACCGTGACTACATACGGCAAAAGACACACCACAACCACAACTGCGGCAACATCCTTTAACATCTGATGCTTCACATTTCTCATCCCCCAATTTTACCCGCTGCAGACTGTACTGCTACCGGGCCAGCATCTCTACAATTTCCCCAATGTACAGCACATGGTAATCCTCATCCTTATACCACTGGTCCTGAATGTCCGGAATCTGGAAATTCTCTTTATCAAGCTGCCCTGCATACATTTTTTTGCAGACAAATACAAGATTTGCCTCATCAAAAAACGGCGTTTCCATTCCTCCCTCTCCCTCATGAAGCTGGATTTTCAGCTTGGCATTTGCAATTTTGTCCTCGCTGCGTCCCGACACCGCACCCAGATATTTCAATGCAGGACGGTAACTTTCATCAAAGAAACTTAAAGAAAACGTATCGGCACTGTCAATAAATTCCTTTGTATAGCGGCTGTTCCGCACAACAATATAGGCAACATTTTTTCCCCACATGACGCCCAGGCCTCCCCAGGCTGCTGTCATTGTGTTCGCTTTGTGCTCTTTTAACGCTGTAATCAGCATCCACTGTTTTCCAATTAACTCAAATGGATTTTTCTCAAAATATTGAATTGACATCGGCTGAAAATTATGCATACGAATCCCTCCTGAATATGTATCATTCCTGTCGCTGCCTTCCGGCACCCAAAGAAATGACATGTTTTCATCATTCTGTCTTTTATATTATACTACATTTTTTTCCATATACAACTAATTTTTCCTCTTATTTGTTTTTATATACTTTATATTTTTTATATTCTGACTTGAAGAATTTTATTACCGCAACAACTTTTATCATTTTATCATAAGGATGGACCCACTTGCGGGCGGATTCTTTGTGATATACAACCAGAAAATCCAACTTAACATAGTCCCACTTCAAATCCGTGTGCATCCTCTGAAAGCTCTTCCATACCTGGTACTGCAGCGAATATGAAAAAACCGCACAGCCAGCGGACTCAAGGTCTCGCCGGCCATGCGGTTTTTAATTGTGCAGATTCATGCACCGGACGGTGCACATACAAGCCTACTTGAACTCAAAACTAACGGCAGTTTGAAGAATCAGATGCATTTGACTCGTTCGATGCATCTGATGCATTTTTGCTGTTGCTAGCGTTTGATGCGTTCTTGCTGTTGTTTGCATTTGATGCATTCTTGCTGTTGCTTGCATTTGATGCATTCTTGCTGTTGCTAGCGTTTGATGCATTTTTACTGTTGTTTGCATTTTTAGCCATGTTGATATACCTCCATCCAGTTTGATTTGTTGTAACTTGTACATTGGATAGTATATCTGCTTTGCTTTTTTTTATACGCGGATTTTATGCAGCAATTATAACAATTCTTTCAAAAGCTTATTAATCATGCCCGGATTTGCTTTTCCCTTTGTCGCCTTCATCGTCTGCCCGACCAAAAAGCCAATCGCTTTTTCCTTCCCGCTTCGGTAATCTTCAACAGACTGCGGGTTCGATGCAATGACTTCCTCCACAATTTTCTTCAGTCCATCCTCGTCACTGTCCATCTTCAGACCTTTTTCTTCCACGTATGCTTCCGGGTCCGTATTGTATTCGAACATTTGTTCGAAAACCTGTTTTGCAACGCTGCTGTTAATGGTTCCGCCATCAACAAGATTTATGAGCTTTGCAAGATTGTCCGGCGTAAACCGAATCTCTTCCGGCTCCATATCATGTTCCTTTAACAGGCGCATCGTCTCCACCATCAGCCAGTTAGACACTTTTTTCGGATTGCTGCAGATTGCAACAGTTTCCTCAAAAAGATCCGCCATCTTTTTGGACTCCGTAATAATCTTCGCATCATATTCTGGAATGTGGTACTCTCTTTCATAGCGTTCCAGCTTCTGTGTCCGAAACTCCGGCTGCTTTGCGCGGATTTCTTCTAACCACTGGTCGCTGATTTCAACCGGCACCAAATCCGGCTCCGGGAAATAACGGTAATCCTGCGCATCCTCCTTGGAGCGCATGGCATATGAATATTCTTTGTTATCATCCCATCTTCTTGTCTCCTGAATGACCGCCTCCCCGGACTCAATCAAATCAATCTGGCGGTTTTTCTCAGCTTCAATTGCCCTTGCAATGGCCTTAAAGGAATTCAGATTTTTCATCTCAGTCCTTGTCCCAAATTCCGAAGCGCCCGCCTCCCTGACAGAAAGATTGACATCCGCGCGCATGGAGCCCTCCTGAAGTTTGCAGTCCGACGCTCCCAAATACTGGATAATAATCCTGAGCTTATCTAAATATGCAATGACCTCCTCGGCAGAACGCATATCCGGCTCCGATACAATCTCAATCAGCGGGACACCCGACCGGTTAAAATCGACCAGAGAATTTTCGCCCCATTCGTCATGAATCAGTTTTCCGGCATCCTCCTCCATATGAATTTCATGGATGCCTATCGTCTTTTTTTCACCATTTTCCAGCTCAATTTCCACGCCTCCATCCCGGCAGATGGGCAGATACAGCTGGGAAATCTGATAGTTTTGCGGATTATCCGGATAAAAATAATTTTTTCTGTCAAATTTACAGTACTGGGTAATTTTACAATTGGTTGCCAGTCCGACCGCAACGGCATATTCCACGACCTGCTTATTTAACACGGGAAGAGAACCCGGCATGCCGGTACATACAGGACAGGTATGCGTGTTCGGCTCGCCGCCGAATGCGGTAGAGCATCCACAGAAAATCTTTGTTTTTGTCGCTAATTCCACATGGACTTCCAGTCCAATGACTGTCTCATATTGTTTTGCCATTTTACATTCTCCTTCCTACCGCTGCACCATTTTGGGCCCTTCATATGAACGGGACTGTTCAAATGTATAAGCTGCCTGAATCATTGTTTTTTCTTCAAAGCAGTTGCCGATGAGCTGCAGACCTATCGGAAGTCCCTTCTTATCTGTGCCGCAGGGAATGCTGATTCCCGGAAGTCCTGCAAGATTCACCGATATCGTATAAATGTCTCCAAGGTACATTTTAATCGGGTCACTTAAGCTTTCACCAAGCTTAGGCGCTGTTGTCGGCGCTGCCGGTCCGAGAATCAAATCATATGTCTCAAATGCCCTGTCAAATTCCTTCTTAATTAATGCCTTCGTGCGGAGCGCTTTTAAATAATATGCATCAAAATAACCGGAGCTTAATACAAAAGAGCCTAACATGATACGCCTTTTCACCTCCGCGCCGAATCCTTCCGAACGCGTCTTTTTATACATATTGTGCAGTCCCCTGAACTCTTCTGTCCGAAATCCATATTTTACGCCGTCAAATCTGGCAAGATTGGAACTTGCCTCCGCAGACGCAATCACATAGTAAGCCGGGATTGCATAGTCAACCAGTCCCAGATCAAATTCTTCCAGAACCGCACCCTTTTTTTCTAAAACCTTTGCCGCCTCCAGTACGGCCTTTCTGACATCTTCATCCAGCCCGTCCCCAAAATAGCCTTTCGGAATACCGATTTTCAATCCCTTCACATCCTCTTTTAATGCGGAAGTAAAATCATATTCCTCGCGTTTTACAGATGTGCTGTCCTTTTGATCGTAGGACGCAATCGTTTCTAAAATCACCGCACAGTCTGTCACATCCTTTGCCACCGGTCCGATCTGGTCCAGTGAAGAACCGTAGGCAATCAGCCCGTAACGGGACACCGTGCCGTACGTTGGCTTTAATCCTGTCACACCGCAGAAAGAGCTTGGCTGTCGAATCGAACCGCCTGTGTCGGAGCCCAGCGCACAGCTGCATTCCTCCGCCGCCACCGCTGCGCACGAACCGCCGGAAGAACCGCCCGGCACATGCTCGAAATTCCATGGATTTTTCGTGGCGCCGTACGCAGATGTTTCCGTTGTGCTTCCCATGGCAAATTCATCCATATTGGTTTTTCCAATTATGACTGCGCCGGCTTTTTCCAGATTCAAAACCGCCTCAGACGTATAAGCAGGCTTAAAATTACTCAGAATTTTCGAACTGCAGGTCGTTAAAATTCCTTCTGTGCACATATTATCCTTGATTGCCACCGGAACTCCCGCAAGCGGACCCGTCAGTTCCCCGCTGTCAATTTTTTTCTGTATTTCTTTTGCCTTTTCCAACACACACGCTTTCTCCAACACCGTCACATAGGCGTTTACATCCTTTTCCACTGTCTCAATCTGCTCAAAAGCCGCATTTACTGCATCCTCCACAGAGATTTCTCCGGCTTTGATTTTTTTGCCTGTTTCTACGGCTGTCAATTTCATCAGTTCCATCTATGTTCTCCTTTCCCGGCCTGCCGCTTAATCGAATGTTTTTGGCACTACAAATGAACCATTCTGCTTTTCCGGAGCATTGGCCGTAATGGCCTCTCTGTCATCCCCATTTGTCACAACGTCCTCCCGAAATACATTTTTCACCGGAAATACATGGGACATTGGCTCTACATTGCTGGTGTCCAGCTCATTTAACTGATCGATATAATCCAGCATGCTGCCCATATCTTTCTTTGCCTGCTCTCTTTCCTCAGCAGACAATTCCAGCTTTGCAAGAATTCCTACATATTCAATCGTTTCATCGGAAATTACATTTGCCATAACTGTTCTCCTCCTTTTTTATCACTATCAGGCAACACCCGTTCCCACAGGCATGCATCGGAAATTTTCAGATTTTCTCTCTTTTGCACCCCTGAAAATAATAAATCCCGGCATATGAATCTGCAGATTCACACACCGGGACGGATTTCTTAACCCGCAGTATTACTGTTCCCCATTTTATCATACTTAATTGCTGATTTCAAGCAATATTATTTACATTTTCAAAATGGTTATTCATTGGTTCTTATTCATTGTCTTATTTTCACAAAATTTTTACAGACATTTCGCGGCATTGCT
>CANOFI010000128.1 GCA_947565255.1 uncultured Lachnospiraceae bacterium | reverse complement strand
TGCTGTTCCCGAATTAATCATCCGATCCCGTACAGCGATTCACATCTTCTGGATCAATCATAATGAATTAGCTCTTTGGCACTCCGATGCTGCTTATACCAGACCATTAAATAATATGGCCCTGTTATATGAACGTTCGGGCGGCGGACCGGAGCATACAGACTATATGTATATTGTCCTTGGATATGATGGGAAAGAAAGTTATAGAAAAAACTTTAGCGTATATGAAGAAGATCCGAGTTGGCCGGGCGGCAGGAAATACTTTATCGATGACACCGAGGTAACGAAAGAAATGTATGATTCTCTGGCTGAACAGTTCCTGAATGTCGGCGACGATAAAATCGAATGGAAATCCTTTGCAAATTAATCTTATCCAAAGGGCTTGCTGATTGGAACGAACAAAACTTATTTTTAAATATAATCTGATATTGTAAAAATTTAAAAGAGTGATATAAAACAAGGTCTTCTATGATAACATAAGAAATCGTAGAAGACCTTTCAATTATGACAAACAGAAAACTTTTGAAGCCATTCCCATTCAGATGGAAAATCACATTCAAACATCAAAACCAGGCATTCCCTTCTGCCTATGGCGAACTCAAAATGATTCCAAAACTAAATGGCGTACACAGCAAAAAATATTTTATGGGAACTACGCATGCCTTCTTCGCCCCGCTGCAAATAGCACAAAAACCCCCGCCAGTGCGCAAACACTCATTGCCATTCCGCACAGCCTTCCCGGCGCATGGTAAGTTATCACTACCTCATGTTTGCCTTTGCTAATCTTTGCACCGAGGAACGAACCGTTCACTCTCTGAATTTTCGTTTTTCTGCCGTCAATTTCTATCTCAAAATGGCTGTCGTAAGGAATCGTTGTGATGAGATAAGAAGGCTTCTCCACCTCAATCGTCCCTGCCAGAGAATCCCCGGAGGGCTGGTCTTTTCCGCACTGCAATGCCGCTTCGTAGAGAGCTTCCTCTCTCATGGATTCCAGATTGCCGCTCCATGCCTTTATCATATTAATCCGGTAACGCCCCTTACTCAGCTTCATCTGCACATGCCCCTCCTCTCTGAGCGTAACCATGAAATGAAAGGTATCGTTCTGGTTCGCATATTCGCTTGAACGCCTGGTCAGGCGGTTTGTCTGCCCATTCAGCCGCGCATGCATATCCTGATTTTTTCGATTCTCTATATCCATCTGCACGGCAAGCACGGTATCCCCCGATGCCGCTGACACCGGAATGTCCAGCGTGACCTCCTTTTTCGCCGTCACCTCATATCCATTCTCAGCGGCCTGCATTGTGAATTCATCATTCTGCGTCTGCGGAAGGCTTATGGCACATGGCTTCATCCTGCTTCGAACATCTGTTCCTCCTTTTTCTCCGCCGACAATGGCATACTGCATCAGGCATGTCTGGTTATCGGGAAATGAAAGTCCTTCAAACTCCTGCTCTCCCATCACTCTGCCTGTTGCATAGCAGATCGGAGATGCACTGCTGTTGACGTACACAGACATTCCCTGCCCTGTTGTTTCTTTCTTCTCATAGCCCGCAATCTGCTGCTGCGCAAGGACATAGCGGACACCCATAAACTGCAGAAAGCATGGATTATCCGTGACAGACTGCATCATCTTATTGCGGAAAGGCACATTCAGCCTGAATCCTTTCTTCCGAAACTGATAATAGCCGCCGTCATAGCCGGAGGAATAAATAGAGGAAAGATTTTGGCGGATATCGAGGACGCGGTTGATATTTGCAAGATTTTTCGCCCCGTCACGCAGAACTTCCGTTCGATAAAATCCAGGGTCTTCCCGCAAAATCTCTTCCACCGCATCCCGGCACCCCTCAGTTCCCAACGCCTTATACTCCTCCCTTCCAATCATATGATGGCTGTAGGGATGCATAAAATTGTGATAACACAGCAAAATTCCGCAGGCACCGATAAGCGGCCAGGGCAGTCTCGAAAACCATATATAACACCATACACCGACAACCAGCAGGGCGGCGTCTGTCCAAAGCATCCATTTATAGTCTGCATAAGGACCCGTACCTACCGTATAAGCGATTAAACCCAGTACAACTGCACACTGCAAAAAAAGTCCTGCAAGTATCTTTTTATCTCTTCGCTTTTCCCTACCTGCTTCTTTCAGCCGCTGCATTTCCAAAGCCGCCTCCATACACAGAAGCGGAAGAAATGGTATAAAAACCTTATTCTTCACATACAGTCCACCGTTTAGCAGCTTCGCCATAACAGGAAGAATAAGAACAAGCAACATCCCCCACGTCTGTATCCTCCGCTCCCATGTGCGGGCATGCAAAACCATCCCGACAATAACAAACAACACGATGGCCGTCAGGCCAATTCCATAAGGGCTGTACAGGAACCGCTCCGGCACAAACCAGTTTTCTATGCCCATGTCCTGCGACATCTTTGACACGGCATCCTGCCCTGCCTGTGCACTCTGCACCCTTCCTGCAAACAGGGAAAAGGCTGTCGGCACCAGCAAAAAGCCAGCCAGCGCAATACCAAGAAGCAGATTCCCCACGTATGCAGCCCTTTTTCGGAACCTCATGCGTTTCCCGACCATACAAAGCCCCAAAGAAAGAAGCCCTCCGATGCTGAAATAGTAACTGGTCAGTATCATGCAGCATGTACCGAATAGCAGCAATCCCCGCTTCCCGTCATGAAAATACCGCTCTGCGCCAATCAGCGCCAGCAGCAAAAACGGCATATAATTCACAAACATCAGCTGGTTATAGGAGTGATATAACAGCGGCGACGCCAGCATAAAAAGCAGGGCTGTACTGACAGGAACGGCGATGTCCTTTCTTTGGTGCCTCTTCCATACGCCGGTTGTCCACACATAAAACAGCACTCCCGACATACCGTACATAATCATACTGCTTATCATTATATACCAGTCCATTTTCACAAAAGGCAGCAGATAAGAAAACAGGATGACAGGTGAAAACAGTCCATAATAAGATAAGTTATAAATATTCTGCCCTGCCCCTAGATTCCATGCAAAATCCGGGAACAGACTTCCGGTATCATAAAATCTCCGGCGAAAATAATCCGGCAGAACACTGTGCTGGCTAATCCAGTCGATATCCGACCCAAAAAGCCCATAACACCATACAAACAGCACACACAGCAGCTGGCTGAATGCAAACAACGCCACACACACAAGAACGTTTGTTCTGTTATTTTTTAATTTTTCCCTAATTTTTGCCCGCATATGCCTGTCCTCTTCTTATCTTTATCCTGCCGTACTGTTCCCCGTCATAGCCGCTGCATTTTTTTCTGTCGTTCTCCTGCTTTTCCATATGTTCTTCATAACCGCGGCGCTTTCTGTCCTTTTCCTGTTTTAACATGCCGTCATCATAGCCGCGGCGTTTCCTGTCCTTCTCCTGTCTTAACATGCCGTCTTCATAGCTGCGGCATTTTCCGAACCTCACCGCAGCCCCGCCTGCCGCATCCAGAGAACTCTCACGGACAATGCTTACCGGACGGTGCTTTGCCTCCAGATAGGTTTTTGATAAATACTGCCCAAGAATCCCGATACAGAACAGCTGAATGCCGCCGATAAAAAAGAGGATGCATACCATGGACGGCCAGCCTGCCACCGGATCTCCCCACACAAGTGTGCGCACAACAATAACGCCGATCATCAGAAAGGACAGCAGGAAAAATAGAATGCCAACAATGGATGACAGATATAACGGCGCCACGCTGAACCCGGTAATTCCCTCCAGTGAATAGCGAAACAGCTTCCAGAAGGACCATTTTGTCTCTCCGGCACAACGCTCGGTATTTTCATATTCCAGCCATTTTGTACGGAAACCCACCCATGAGAAAATGCCCTTGGAAAAGCGGTTGACCTCACTCATGGACAGCACCGCATCCACCATCTTTCGCCGCATCAGGCGGTAATCCCTTGCGCCGTTTACAATCTCTGTCTCTGACATTTTATTAATCATTTTATAAAATGTATTTGCAAAGAAGGAGCGAATCTTAGGCTCTCCTTTCCGGTCGCCGCGTTTCGTCGCAACACAGTCATATTCTCCTTCCTGCAAAATATCATACATTTCCCCTAACAGCCTGGGCGGGTCCTGCAAATCCACATCCATCACAGCTACATACTCCCCCTGTGCCCTGGACAGCCCGGCATACAGCGCGCCTTCCTTTCCAAAATTACGGGATAATGCGATATATTCCACATTTTCATAATGTTTTGCAAGCTCTTTCATAATCTGTAAAGATTCATCCACAGAACCGTCATCCACGAACAACAGTTCTATTCTTATGTCCCGTCTCTGCGTCTGAAGCTTCCTCATTTCCTCATAATACAGCGGTATTGCTTCCGCCTCATTATAACAGGGCACTATTACTGATATTGTATTCATTTGCCGTTCCTCCTTTATATTTCTGCCTGGTATGTATGTCATTTCACCATACAGGGCAATTCCTCTTCTGTGTCCTCCGGCCCCGGACGGAACCTTTGCCTGTAAAATATCCAATTATCTTCTTGTTAATCCCGGCTCCTGCTCCACAGGAAAGGAAACAATTGCCTTAAACAAATCTCCGTCCACTTCCAGCCGGATTTGTCCGCCCATATTGCGGACATAACTGTCTGTGATGGCAAGCCCCAGTCCGTTTCCGCCGCCTGCGGTCCTTGCCTGGTCCGCCCTTGCGAACCTCTCTAACATCTCCTCGCCGCGAAATTCCATCTCATAGGAGGCAATGTTTTTCATTTCCAGCCGGACCTGCCCATCCTCCGTCTGTATTAGCTCGATGTGGATACGTGTGCCATTCATCGAATATTTCAGGGCATTTTCCAGTAAATTCTGCATGACGCGGTACATTTTGGAGTTATCTGCCACAAAGAAAAACTGATTCCCCTCATACCGGGTACGGATAACATTTCCGCTTGCCACAATCTGCTCCTCCATATCTCCTAACATCTGCTCCACAAGCCTCTTCATATCCAGCCGCTCCATGTGCAGCTCCTCCACGCCACTTGTAGACTTTGACAGCTCAAAGACGCTCTGTATCATATCCTTGAGATGCTGCTGTTTGGTGGAAATCGCCTCCACATAATCCTTTGCCTCCGGACTTAACTCCTCTTTTTTCAGCAAATCCGTGTATGCCACCATGGAGGTCAGCGGCGTTTTCAGGTCATGGGAAACATTGGTAATCAGGTCCATTTTCAGCCTCTGTGCCTGCATCTGCTGCCTTGCACTTTCGCGGATGGCCGCCTCGATGTTCTGCAGCTCTTCATCCGCCTCATAGAGAAGCGCCCCCGGCGGCATCGGATTTTGTATGGACAAATCCTCGCCCTGCGACATGGCATGAATGTGGCTGACTAAAATGCTGATCTCTTTATTTCTTTTTGGTGAACAAACGTTCTTTATAAAAATGACGTATATCAGAATCAGACAAACTATAACAATTACGGTTTCCTCGCTCATCCAGCCGTCTGATGCAATACCTGCTACTGCAACAATCCCGGCAAAAAATGCTGCCGTGACTGCCAGCACGCTTGCACGCCTGCGTTTTACCAGCCTTTTCTCCAGAGGCGTGCTCTCCTTATACCGGCGTATTACACTGACAAGCAAAGTCGTTTTTCCGAAAATCCCAAGCCGGTATTTTCGCCACAGCAGCAAACAGCCTCCGAGAAATACACTATTTACAAGGCTTATTATTGACAATGTCCGAAGGATGCTTTCTATACTGCGCAGTGATGTCTCAGTGCCCCACAGATCATATCCGCTTATATGAATCCAGCGGATATACTGCACCAGGCAGACAATAAGTACAACCATTATCAGTTCCGTCTTGATCCGGTCTATGGCACGCTCCTTTCCTACTTTTTCGAACTTATGTTCTTTTCTCAGACTGGTCACTGCAATGACAGCCATACATGCAAACAGGGCTGCCGCCGCAAGACAGTACCTTCCTCCGTAGAGGTCGTGCTTTTCACTTCCTCCCCACCAGTACCAGGTATCCCAATTACTATATCCGTAAAATCTCCGCGACAGCAACATCATATCCATCGCCGCCAATACAAAAAATCCTATCCATATACCGGCCGCCTTAGGCGTTATGTTTTTCCACTTCGCCGCCAGTGCCTTAGGCGTCATATTTTTCCATTTTGTAGCCAATGCCCCACACCACCTTTAAATATTTTGGGTTCTTCGGCGTTATCTCGATTTTTTCCCGAATACGCCGGATATGCACCATTACTGTGTTCTCCACGCCAAATGCCTCCTCCTGCCATACCCTGTCATAAATTTCTTCCGCAGAAAAGACATGTCCTATATGCGTCATCAAAAGCTCCATGATTTTATATTCCGTAGCCGTTAAACGGACGGTTTCGCCGTCCACCGACACCTCCTTCGAACTAATGTTCATCTCCAGTCCGCCGTTTCGGATAATATGTTCCTTCGTACCGCTTTTCGCCGCTCCAAGGGAAAAATACCGCCGAAGCTGGGATGCGATGCGCGCCATAAGCTCCGCTGTATTGTAGGGTTTTGTCACATAATCGTCCGCTCCCATCGACAGCCCCAGCACCTTGTCGCTCTCCTCGGTTTTCGCTGACAGCATAATGACCGGAATGTTATTCTGCTCCCGTATCTTCATCAGCGCCGACAGCCCGTTGAGCTTTGGCATCATGACATCCAAAAGGATAAGATGTACCTGCCTTGCCATAAGTATATCAAGCGCCGCCATGCCGTCAAACGCCTGATAGACGATATACCCTTCCAATTCCAGCAGCTTTGACAGCGAACGGACAATCTGCTCATCATCGTCCACCACGAGAATATGATATTGTTCCATACTCTGACTTCCTTCCTGAAATATTTTTGATGGTTTTACTATAC